>JANYHY010000791.1 GCA_025362165.1 Myxococcales bacterium
CTTCGGCGAGCGCGATGTCGTCGGGCACCAGCTTGGCACGCGCGGCTGCTTCGTCGCCGAGCCCGCGCCTCAAATTCGCTTGCGCCGATCGGAGCCGCGCATACGGAGCAAGCGGGCACGTCGTCTCTGCGACAGACCCACCCGCCGCGTCGTACGCGACAATCGCGTCAGCGTCCTCTCCGGCCAGCACGTGCATGCGGCCCTCCACATACGACCAAGCACACGCGCGATCGGCCGATATTTTGAGCCGATCACGCGCCTCGGCGATTGCCTTCGCCGCGCTGCAGAAGTCTCCATTCTGCGCGCGCGCCACGCCGTCTTGTAGCGCAGGGTCCGAGAGGACCACGTCGATCGACGGCGCGTCGAGAGGAGAAGGCGCGGCGTCCGCCGTCGACGCGTCTTGTGCGATCGCGATCGGCTCCTGCACCTTCGGCTCCGACGCGCCCTGGTGACACGCGACGACGAGCGCGAGCGCGGTGATGCTCAGGCGCGCTTGGGTCGCCATGCCTCTTCGGCCATCTCTTCTTCGTGTGAGAGCGCTCGCTTCTGCTGCTGTTCGACGAAGCGTGCTTTGTCCTTCGCGACGACGTCTGCGTCCGCCTTCTTTGCCGCGAGCGCGTCACGCGCATAGACCTCCGCCAGACGCGCCTCGTCCTGTCTCGATTTCGCCTGCTCCTCGGCGAGGACGAGCTTGGCGGCTTGCCCGCTCACGCCGAACTCCCACGCTTCCTTGCGCGCGAGATCTAGGACAGTGAGCTGACCTTCATCGAGCGCTCGTCGCTCGCGCACACGCTGCTCTTCGGCCGCTATCTGCTGTTCGACTCGCAGAGCTGCGGCGCCCGCCCGCTCGAGCTCCGCGGCCTCGCGTGCGGTCACCGCTGTGCCGAGCGCCGCGGTCGCGTCGTCCACCTTCGCTTCGCGCACCTCGCGCAAGCTCTCGAGCGGATACTTCGCTTTGCGCATCGCAGTCGCAAGCCATGCTGCCATGAACGTCAGAGCGCGCAAATGGCTTCCCGTATACTCCACGCGTGAGAGCGACCTTGCACGACGCCGAGGGGCCGTGGCGACGCCGCCATCTCGGCATGGGCATCGCGGTATCGGTCGGACTCGCTGCGTTCGTCTGCTCGCTCGCGTCGCTCGCGGTCGCGCCAGCGCTGATGATCGCAGCGGTCGCGATCGGGCTATTTTCCAGGCCTCTCACGCGTCGCGCCGCACCAGCAGAGGTGGACGTCCTGTGCACGAAGGGACGAGTCACGATCTCCGGCGGGCCGTTGATCAATCGACTGATCCGCGCCAAGGACATCATCGGCGCCACGACCGCGCGGCACGGCGAGGGCAACGTCTTGTCGCTCGCGTTGCGCGGTCGCGAGGGCAAACCCATTCACTTGGAGCTCGCGTCAGAGGACGAAGTGAAGTCCGTCTGCGACGCGCTCGGCATCGGACACGGCGGATTCGGCGCCGTGGGCTTCTCGTTGCGCGCGCGCCTTCGTGACGTGATCGAGGCGTGGACGCGTCTGCTCGCCGGAGGCGCTTGGGCCGGGTTCGCGGTCTTGATGTTCCAAGGCAACACTCATGCGCGCACGGTCGCAGGGATGGTCGCGGTCGTTCTGGTGAACCTCGTGGTCATCCTCGGCATCATGCGGCGCGCGGCGACTCCGCAGCTCGTGTTGCGATCGGACGGCGCGCACGAAGGCGCTGGACGAACGTGGCGCCCGATTCGGTATGATGCGTTCGCCGACTTGTACGCAGGACCTGACGCGCTCCTTGCCCCGCAGCTTCGTCTCCAATCCAAGCCGAGCGCGTGGCTCTCGGACGGAATGTCCGTCGCGGAGAGAGACATCCTCGTGTCGCAGCTCAGAGGCGCGTCCGCGCGCGCGTTCGGGCGGGCCGCGCTCAAAGACGATGGTCCCGCGCAGCTCGACTCACTCCAAAGGAACGGCTCGAGCCTCGATGGTTGGCTCGGGCGCCTCGACGCGGTCGCCGCCTCACTCACGCGTGGCGAAGGCGCTTACCGCAGTGGCGCGCTCGAAGCGGCGGATCTGTGGCGCGTCGCGGAGGACCCAGAGGCGGTCCCCGATCTACGCATGGCGGCAGTCCGTGTGCTCGCAAAGCTCGACGGCAAAGCTGTGGCCGTGCGTGTGGCTCCGCTCCTCGACACGGTTCGCGAAGAGCTCGTGCGCAAGCGCATCCGCGTCGCGATGGAACCGGACGGAGCGATCGTTGAACGGGAGCTCTTCGCGATCGAAGAGCAAGAGCGCTTGCTCGCGTTGAAGCGCTAGTGACGCTACCCGTCGGCCCACTCTTGCAAGCTGCGCACGCGCACGGCTCCGTCACCGCGCCCAGCCTCGAGCGCGTCGCACGCGGCGAGACCTGCGGCGATCGTCGTGAAATAAGGGATGTTCGCGAGCAACGTTTGACGGCGCAACGAATAGCTGTCGCGCACTTCCTTGGCGCCAATGGTGGTGTTCACGACGAACGCGATGCCTCCGCCGGTGATCGCGTCGACGACGTGAGGTGAGCCCTCGTTCACTTTATTGATCGCCGTCACGGGCACCCGCGCGCGAGCGATCGCAGCGGCGGTCCCCTTGGTCGCGACGATGTCGAAGCCGACCGCGCGCATCCGCCGCGCAATCAAGCATGCGACGGGCTTGTCCTCGTCCTTGACGCTGATGAACACGCTGCGCTTCGGCTTGCCGTCCACGGGGGGCATGATCGGGATCCCGCTCGCCGCCATCGCCTTGCCGAACGCGCGCGCGAACGTGTCTGCCACGCCCATGACCTCGCCCGTGGAGCGCATCTCGGGGCCGAGGATCGTGTCGACGCCTGGGAACTTCGAGAACGGAAACACGCTCTCCTTCACTGCGACGTGTCGTGGCAGCTCACCGTCTTGCAACTCGAGCTCGTCGAGCGTCTTACCGACCATGAGCTTGGCCGCGATCTTCGCGAGCGGGCGCCCTGTCGCCTTCGACACGAACGGCACCGTGCGACTCGCGCGCGGGTTCACCTCCAGCACGTACACCTCGCCGCCCTTTACCGCGAACTGCACGTTCATCAGTCCAACGACGCCGAGCTCGAGCGCGAGCATGCGCGTCTGCTCCTCGATGGACAGGACGATCTCGGGCGACAGTGAGTGCGGGGGAAGCACGCTCGTCGAATCTCCGGAGTGGATGCCGGCTTCCTCGATGTGCTGCATCACGCCGCCGATCACCGCGCGCTTGCCGTCGCACACGCAGTCGACGTCGACCTCGATCGCGTCCTTGAGGAACTCGTCCACCAGGATCGTCGTGGTGCCAGCGTCGCGCGCGGCTTCGACGATCTGCTGGCTGTAGCCCTCGAGCTCTTCGTGCGAGTAGGCGATGAGCATCGCGCGTCCGCCGAGCACGTAGCTCGGTCGTGCGAGCACAGGGTAGCCGAGCTCGTCCGCGACGCGGAGCGCCTCTCTCGCGTCCTTCGCGATGCCGCTGCGCGGTCGCTTGAGCGAGAGCTTGGTGAGCAGCGCGTCGAAGCGCTCCCGATCCTCGGCGCGATCGATCGCGTCCGCCGACGTGCCGAGCAGCTTCACGCCGCGCTTCTCCAGCGGCACCGCGAGCTTGAGCGGCGTCTGCCCGCCGAACTGCACCACCACGCCCTCGGGCTTCTCTT
>JANYHY010000796.1 GCA_025362165.1 Myxococcales bacterium
GCATCTTCCTCGACCAGCGCTTGAACCGGCGGCGAGTGCGCGCGAGCTCCGAAGGCAAGCGAGTGCTGAACCTGTTCGCGTACACCGCGGGCTTCACCACGGCCGCAGCGCTCGGCGGCGCTCGCGCGACAGTGACCGTGGATGCGTCGATGGCAGCGCTCGAGCGAGGCAGGGCGAACCTCGCGCACGCGGGCATCGCCCTCGATCAGAAGACGCATGCGTTCGTCGCAGACGACGCGTTCTCGTGGCTCACGCGCGCCGCGAAGAAGGGTGAGCGCTTCGATCTCGTCATCCTCGATCCGCCGAGCTATTCGGTGAGCAAGGCGCGTCGCTTCGTCGCGGAGAGCGACTACGCGGATCTCGCAGCGCTCGCGCTCTCTGTCATGACCGATCGGGCTGTGCTCCTCGCGTGCACGAACCACCGCGGCATCCGCGCCGCCAAGTTTCGCCGCGTCATGTTCGACGCCCTCCGCGCCGCAGGGCGAGAAGCTTCACAGGTAAAGGATCTCGCCGCGCCGCAAGAACATCCAGCCCCCTTCGGCGGGGAACCTCACCTCAAGAGCGTCTGGGTCACTTTGCGCTGAAGCACGCTCGACGGGTGTAAGGCGAGGCGAGCAGGAGCGTTCAAGCACCATCGGAGGCAACGATGGGTACGCGCATTTGGCTGTTTCTAGTGATTTTGTCGATGTTGGTGGGCTGCGGCGGCGGGGGCTCTCTCGGGCAGTCCAAGTCCAGCACGCCAAGCTCGGGCGGCTACTACTCGCCCGCTTCGGAGTCGCGCACGACCACAGCGTCGGCTGACTACTCACCCAGCGCGCCAGCGTCGACTCAGGGGTCGGCGGGCTCGTTCGGCAACTTCCGTCCCGAGTCCAACGGCGGCGGCGTCGCTCAGAGTCAACCCGATGTCCGCGATCGTCCCGGTCTAGGGACTCAGTGGGGTGAGACGCGCGAGTCTCGCGTTCACGACGTCACCTTCCTGCGTTCGGACAACGACCGGCCGTTCGCTGTCGCCGCGCTCCACTACAACGATCTCGCGGGCGTCCAGCAGCTCGCGGCGTTCCACGACTCGCGCACAGGACACTTTCGCGAGGTCCCGACGGGCGGCGGCGCGATCAGCATCTCGATCCGCGACGCGAATGGCAACGCGCTCGAGGCGCTGAAGACAAGCGACCGCACCTACGTCATCGGCCAAGAGAACGAGCGCTACACCATCGTCCTCAGCAACCACACCAATCATCGCTTCGAGGCGCTCGCGACCGTGGACGGGCTGGACGTCGTCAGCGGGCAGCTCGGCAACCTCTCGAGTCGCGGCTACGTGCTCTCTCCGTTCGCGACGCTCGAGATCGACGGCTTCCGTCAGAGCCGCGACGCGGTGGCAGCGTTCCGCTTCTCTCGTGTCTCGGACTCGTACGCCGCGCAGACGAGCGGTGATCGTAACGTCGGCGTCATCGGTGTCGCGTTCTTCTCCGAGCGCGGCGACTCCTTCGATCCCATCGATCAGAACGACGTCGAGCAGCGCGACACGGCCTCGCCGTTCCCCGCCGATCCTCGCTTCGCGCATCCGCCGCGCTGACCCACCCTCCTCGAAAGAGACAAGCTCGACGAACTCGATTCGTCGGGCGTCTCTCTTTTAATCCTATACTCCGCGCGTGCGCAGCTCACTCATCGCATGCTTGCTCCTCGCGTGCGGTGGCGATGACAGCGCCGCTCCGCCGGCAGACGCGAGCCTCGCGGACATGAGCCTCCCCGATACTTCGCCGCTGCCCGATACCACCGACGCTTATGTCGATGCAGGTCCCGCGAAGGTGGTGTGGGCGCACACGGCGAGCAAGCTGTTCCGCTTCGATCCCGACTCGCGTGTGCTCACTCTCGTGGGAACGTTCTCTTGCGCGGTGGATCTGGTGCTCAACATCGCGGTCAACGCGGACGACCAGATCTACGGCGTGACGTCGCAAGGTCTCGTCGCGATCGACAGCAAGACCGCCGCGTGTTTCCCGATCGCTTCAGGCGTCTATCCACACGCGCTCACGTTCGTGCCGAAGGGCACGTTCGATCCCGACAAGGAGGCGCTCGTCGGATATCGCTTCGCGCAATACGTTCGGATCAACGAGACGACTGGGGCGCAGACACCCATCGGCTCCATGAACCCAAACATCACGACGCAGTTCTTCTCTGTCTCTGGCGATCTCTTCGCGCTGGGTGACGGTCACTTGTTCGTGACCGTGACGAACGGCAGCAAGGGAGATCAGATCGTCGAGGCCAATCCGAAGTCGGGAAAGATCCTCAGCATCGTCGGAGACACGAACGCGCTCGCGCTCCTCGGCTTCGCGCAGTGGGCTGGCACTGGCTACGCCTTCAGCGCGGACGGCTTCGCGTATGCGGTGAACCTCCAGGACGCCGGCCTGTCTCAAGTTTATCCGCCCTTGGACAGCGGGCCCGACGCCGAGGTGCTCTCGTTTACGGGAGCCGGAGTCACCACGAGGGCGCCGATCAGCATCGATCCGTGATCGATTATCGATTATCGATAATCGGTATTCAGACGTGCGACGGGCACGCTACTTGAGTCGGACGGTAGCGCCCCACCAGTGGTGGCCTGCGCCGCCGACGGAGTGGATGACATAAGGCGCAACGGCTTGGCTCGGCTTTCCGTTGAGCTTGATCGTCAGCTGCGCGGTTTGGTTCGCCTTGATTGTGGTCTTGTCGAAGGAGAAGGAGAGCGTCGGGTTCTCGCCGATGCGAGAGCTGATGTCCTCAGCCGAGAGGTCCCAGGCTCCGGTCACGCCGTCAGCGTACGCTTGCACGTCGAAGGTCACGCTCTCGCCGACTCCCAAGTAGACCTCCTGCTTGCCGGCCTCGGGCGCGACATTGAAGTAGATCTCGCTCTTCGGTTGAGTGACGCAGGGATCGTGTCCGAGGCGCGCGCTCTTGTTCGACCAGCCGCGCTGCACGTTGAAGGTGCTCTCGGTCATTTCAACGAAACCGAACGGGTAGTCGCAGAGGTCGCCGTCCTCGTCGCCGAAGTAGAGCCACCCGTAGTCCTGCATCACGTAGCCCCTGTCTTTTCCGGGGTGCGCGTCAGTGGCTGCTTCGATGAGCTCGTGGCTCGCGGCGAACGTCGTGTACGACTCCCCCGAGCAACGCGGCTCGATCGCGTACGCGGCCTCGACCGGCTTGCCGCCGCCCTTCGGTGTGAACGTCGCGGAGTAGTGGTACGCGCCGAAAGACGAGCACGAGGTCGAGTTGTCGAATTTGATCGCGGTGCCGCCGGGAAAATAGATTTGATAAATCGTTTGATCATCGGGTGGCGGGAAATCGCCATTGTCGATGTGATCCTGGATGAACTGCACAACCGTGCTGCCGCTACCGTTGTCCGTGTCGATGAGGAGCGACGGCGCAGGCGTGGTGATGACGACGTGGCCACCGCCTGTCCCAGGGCCGATGCAAGGGAAGCCCTTTGGCATCACGCAATACTCGCTCGTGGAGTCGCTCCACCACGGCGTGCTGGTGATCTTGTCGCCGAATGTTTGAAGGCGCGCGACGAGGTTCGCGTCGTCTCCTTGGAACGTGATCGTGACGACCTTGATCGAAGTGAGCAGCGCGCCGCCGAGATAGTCGATCCCGACGAAGCGCTCGTACGGCTTGAGCGGCTGCAACGAAGCGTCGAAGCCTGCGTCGACGTAGGCGTCGGCGGTCACAATAGGGGAGGCGTCCGCTCCATCCATGACGGAGGCGTCCAGGGCACCACCATCTTGATCAGTTGGCGCAGCGGTGTCGTCACCGCTGCAGGCGAACAGCCACAGGGGCGCTAACGCCCAACACCCCATCGCGCGTCGAGCCATGGCGCTGATTGTCCTCCAAGGACCAAGCTCGCTCCAGACAATTAGCGAGGGGATGTGTTTTCGCGCTCTAGGCTATCGAGGTGCACACGCGGACCCTGAAATCGGCCTCGAACGGCGATCGGATAGGCAACGACGATCGTGACGCAGACCGCGAGCAGCGCGAATCCGAAGTTGATGTTCGGTGGCAGCGCGAACACGACGACGACAGCGAGTGACCACATGACCGCGAGCGCGGCGATAGGCACTCCGAGCACGCCCGTGTGGAACGGACCGCGCTTTTGCCAGCGACCACGCACGCGCGCGACGAGACCCAGAGCGATCGGCGTGCCATACGAGACGTACAACGCGGTCGTCGCGAGCGAGCTCACCGCCAAGAACACGTTCGCTTGCCAGAAGAGCGCGAAGACGAGCGCGGAGGGCAAGCACACAGCGAAGGCGACAGCGATGATGGGTGACTTGTGCCGAGCGCTCACGCGGCGGAGCGCGGCAGAGAAGGGAAGACCGCCGTCGCGAGAGAACGCGAACACCGTGCGCGAGAGGCTGGTGACGGACGAGAGCCCGCAAAACCACATCGCGACGATCGCCGCGCCCATCGCTGCGCTTCCCGCGCGCTCGCCGAGCGCTTGCCGCATCACCACGAGCGCAGGTTGCTGTGCACCCGCAATTTCAGGCAGATCGCGGATCGCGAGCGTGATGGCGACGAGCAACGCGTAGCCGGCTACGGCGCTCACGAGCACGGCAGACACGATCCCCCAAGGCGCGCGGCGTGCGGGGTCGCGTGTCTCCTCCGCGGTGTGGGCGGACGCGTCGAAGCCGGTCATCGTCCACATGCCGAGCGCGAGCGCGTTCGCGAAGCCAAGCGCGTAGTCGTGATCAGGGCGCGTGGTGAAGCCCGTCTGCATCACGAAAGAGAGCGGCTGCGCGCGACCAAACACCAGCAACAACCCGACCAGCACCGCGACGCCGAGGACGTGCACCGTCGCAGAGAAGTCGTTGAGCCGTCCGACGAGCTTGATCGACAGCGCGTTGAGCGCGCCGTGCGACGCGGTGATGGCGACGAAGAGCGGCAAGATCCAGCCATCTCGGAGCCCGAGCGTTGGCGCGAGAGTCTTTGCGCAGCCAAAATCGATCGCAGCGACGATCGCGATTTGCCCGACCACGTTGATCATCGCCACGACCCAGCCCCAGCCTGGTCCACCGAGGATCGCCGACCAGTGATAGAGCGCGCCGGCGGTGGGGAAGGCGCTCGCGAGCTCAGCCATCGCGAGCGCAACGACGAGCGTCCCGACGCACACGATCGGCCAACCGAGCCCGAGGCCCGCCGGACCTCCGTTCGCGATGCCGACGTCGTACGTGGTGACCACGCCCGTGAGCACGCTGATGATCGAGAACGAGAGCGCGAAGCTCGAGAAGCCACCCATCGAACGCAGGAGCTCCTGCGCGTATCCCATGCGCGACAGAGCGGCGGCCGCTTCGCGTTCGTCTTCGTGCGGCATCAGAACGTGGCGTCGAGTCGCACGCCGCCGAGCCCAGGAGTCAGGCGCCATCCCGCCTTCGTCTCGAGGGCGTGCGCCTTTGGAGCCGTGAACAGCACGATCGCCCCGCCGACGATCGCCACGCCGCCGATCACGAAGCCGAGAGTAGACACGAGCGCCTCGGTCTGCGCACTCGAGCGAAGCCCAGGACCGCTAGGATCGAAGCACTTGGTGGAGTTCGCGTCGCACTTGCCGTCGGTGTTCGACGCATGCCAATCGGAGCCTGCCATCACGCCGAAGACGCTGCCGAGCGCCACGCCAGCGACGCCCACGCTCATCAACACAATCCCGCCGATCCGCTGACCACCGCCAGCATTCGTCCCGGGCGGAGTCGGTGTGGGAGTCGGAGTTGGAATCGGCGTTGGAGTCGGAGTCGGAGTTGGCGTTGGAGTTGGTGGTGGCTTGGTCGGCACCACCGTTGGCGTCGCGCCGTTCGCGTCTTGCAGCTTGGGCACCGTCAGCGTGATGTTCGCCTTTTGATCATCGAGCTGCACCGTCTGTTCGAACGACTTCTTGCCGGGGGCGGTCGCGCGGATGGTGTGTGATCCGCCGTCGAGCGGAGTCGCGAAGCCGAGCAGCGACGAGCTCACGACGACGCCATCACGCTCGACCTCCAAGCCGGGAACGCTCGCGCCGGGCGCGATCGCGATGGTCAGCCTCGACGGAACGAGCTTGTCCGCGCGCTGCTTGGCGACCTCCGCCCGTTTGTCCGCGCGCTTCTGCGCCAAGTCTTGCGCTTCGCGGAACATCGCCCACGCGCTCGCCGCTTTGTTCGTGCGCTCGTAGCACTCACCCAAGAACAGCGCGGTGCCGATCGCAGGGTCGAGCTTCTCGCTCGACGCGAACTTGGGACACGCCTCAGCGAAGTTTCCAGCGTCCAGCGCCTTGCGTGCGTCGTTGAAGAGCGCCTCAGCGGCGGCCTTTTCCTGCGCAGACTGAGCGAGCGCCCCCGACGAAATCAAGAGAGCAACACCGAACGAAGCGACTCTCGACACGCACCTCAATTGCGGCCCCCAAAGCCGCTCGTGTCGACCGGGGCAGTGTGTGGCTTGGTGCCGGTGGGCTTGATCGCCGGAGCGCCCGCGTCCTTCGCGACAGGGACGTGGAGCGCGTTCGTCCCCGGCAGCGAGGTCACGGAGATCGAGGTCACGGAGACCGATGTCGCTGGTGCTGTCGTCGCGCTGGGCGTGGAGCTCGCGCTAGTCGTCATCGTCGGAGCGCTCGCGGTCGCGAGCACCTTGGTAGACTCTGCCGTCGGCGTAGCGGTCGTCGAGTGCGAGTGACTGATGAGAAACGCCAACAGCCCCACGGCCGCCAAAGAACCCGCGGCCGCACCTACGAAGATCAGCGTCTTGCTCTTCGGCGCAACCACCGACTCACTGGACCGACCTCCCCAGGCTGCGTTCGTCGCGGTCGGCGGGTTCGCCGCGCTCTGCGCCGTGATTGGCGGCGCGAGGCGAGGCGTGGTCAACGGCTGCACGGACGCAGGAGAGATCTCTGTGCGCTCGAGCTTTTGCGGAACCGAATCTGGCGCACGCACCAGCGCGAACGGCTTCGGCTCCGTGAGCGGATCGCCGACCTCCCCCTTGTTGCGCGCGATGCGTTCGATGCGCTCGGTCGCCTCCG
>JANYHY010000876.1 GCA_025362165.1 Myxococcales bacterium
CGCCTTCCCTGCCGCTCATCGTCTCGACGAAGAAGAGCATCACACCGCTGCCGGTGTTCGTTCCCATCACCTTCGACGTCGACGACCTGCGCCCGCAGATCGAGGACTTCATCGCGTCAGTCGGCTGCACGAGCTGGTGGCGCAATGTCGCGCACGACTACGGCATCGCAGACGGCATCACGGGCGAACCCGTCCACGTGTCTGATGCGCCGCCCGTGGCGATCGGCGACACTGAGATTCAGAGCTGGATCAAAAAGAAAATCTCCGACGGCACGCTCCCCAAGCCTACCGCCAACACCATCTATTCGCTCTTCTACACCTCGGACACGACCGTCACCGCCAGCTTCGGCAAGGGCTGTTTCAGCTTCGGCGCTTATCACAGTTACTTTGCCTATCAGGGTATGTGGATCGGCTATGCGGTCATGCCTCGCTGCGGAGATCTCGTCTCGCTCACGCAGGTGACCAGCCACGAGCTCATCGAGGCCGTCACGGACCCCGCGCCCGGCGGATATCAGGCCGTCGACGATCGAAACGTCGCGTGGTCGCTCTTTGGAGGGAGCGAGGTCGGCGACATGTGCGAGCACGCGTCGAATGCCAACTATCAACCGGACGATTACCCATTTCCGCTCCAGCGCGCATGGTCGAACAAGTCGGCTTTTCTGGGACACGATCCTTGTCTGCCTTCAGACGCGCAGCATTGGTTCGTCGCGGCACCCGTGCTCACCGACACGGTGACTGTCAACTACTACGGACAGCCCATCCCGGCGCTCGGGCTCAAGCTCGCCCCCGGCAATCAAGCGACGATCGATCTGCGCATGATCTCCGATGGCGCCACGAGCGGCTGGAACGTGAGCGCGCAAGACATCTCGCAATGGACCATCGGCAAGACCGTCCTCAAGTTCTCTTTCGGCAAGACGCAAGGCATCGAGGGTGACGTGATCCCATTGACCATTACGCGCACGGGCACCAATGGCAACTACGGCGCGAACCCCTTCTTCATCCGCTCCACCACAGGCAACGCCGAGCACCTATGGTTCGGCGTGGTGGGCGACTGAGCTCGTGATGAAGCGATATGTCTTGGCGCTCGGCGTCTACGCCTGCGCGCAGCACGAACAACCCACACCATTCGTACGCCTCGAAGCGCCCACCGCGACTGCGACCACAATGGCGACTTCGCCACCGCCTGATCCTGCCGCGTCGGTCGATCCGCCAACGGTCGTCAAGCTCCCAGACAAAGCGGAGCCGCGCGACGTGCCGGTGACGAGCGACGCCAAAGACAGCCTCGATGGCAGTGACATCGAGCGCACGGTGAACGAACACCGCGTGTCCCTCAGGCGACACTGTTGGGAGGCGGACTCCGGCCTAGTGGCCGCTTCGGTGAAGGTCCACGTCATCGTCGCACCAGACGGCTCCGTGAAGAGCGGTCGCGGGAGCGGCACCGATCCGGCGCTCGTGAGGTGCATCGAGGACTCCATCACGCGTTGGAAGTTCCCGAGCGCGCGGAGTCCGACCGAGTTCGAGATCCCTTTCCGCTTCGTGCCGTGACGCGTGTCCTGGCTGAACGTCTTCCCCACACTGTTCCTCGTCACCTCGGCGATCTTGTCTTCGGGGAGCACGCTGCGACGACGGCTCGCCGCTGTCATGGCGCTATCCGCGCTCGTCGCGCCGTATTTGTTGCCTGAAGATTGGCATGCAGTCCGAGGCGTGAGCGCGGTCATCACATTCATCGCTGTGGTTCGCTGCTTCGATCTCGTGATCCGTCGAGAGCCCACGCCCGTGCTACGGAGGATCCTCCACGTGTTTTCGGCGGCAGACTCGTTTCATCTACGTCGCGTGCCACCGTCGGTGAGCTGGGCGTCTCTATTGCGAATGGCGCTCTTTCTTCCGCTCGCGATCGCCGCACGTTTCATCGCTCTCGATGTAGTCAGCACGCCAATCGCCGCGCTGGTCGTTCGAGAGGCGTTTGCCATCATCGCCGCATATGCCATTAGCGATTTCGCATACGCGCTTTTGAATACGATATATCGCGCGCTCGGCTTCGCTCCGCCGGTCCTCCATCGCGACCCAGTCCTGTCGCGATCACTCCGAGATTTCTGGGGTCGCCGCTGGAACCGTATCGTCGGTGCCTGGCTAGACGCGACGTTCTACCGCCCGTGGGCGCGCCGTCGCCAACGCGCAATTGGCATGTCGCTCGCCTTCGCTTTCAGCGCGCTCGTGCACGTGTACGTGACTCATCCCGCGTTGGGCACGCGCTGGTCTCTCATCGTCGGCGCGTTCTTCCTCGTGCAAGGCCTCTTTACGCTGCTGGAGGGACCTCTCGGCGTCGCGCGCTGGCCGACGTTGTACGCGCGCGTCTGGACGCTCACGATCATGGCGCTCACCGCTCCGATGATTTGCGAGGCTTTCTTGCGCCTCTCCGAGCGCTGGCCGTGATCGCTACTTCTTGACGTCCCGGCGGGACTCGAGATCTTCCCAGCGCTTTACCAGTCGAGCGACCTCGGCCTTCGTGTGTTCGATGTTCGCCGTGAGCTTCTTCGCTTCATCTGGTTTTGTCGCGTAGATCGTCGGGTCGAGGCGCGTCTGCTCGAGCTGTGCGAGCTTCTGCTCTGCGGCGGCGATCGTGTCCATGATCTTGTCGAGCTCGAGCCGCTCTGCGTAAGTGAGCGCCTTCTGCGCGGGGCTCTCCACGAACTTGGGCATCGGCGGAGGCGCGGGGATCGTGACCGCGGGGGGAGCCGCGCTCGGTCGTTGAGCAGGCGCTCTCACCGAAACATAGTTGGCATAGTTCCCCTGATATTGAATGACGCGACCGTCCGGCTCGAAAGACAATATCGAAGTAGCGACTCGATCAAGAAAATAGCGATCGTGGGAGACCGCGAGGACGCAGCCTGGCCAAGACTCCAGGAGCTCCTCGAGGGCGGAGAGCGTCGCGATGTCGAGATCGTTCGTCGGCTCGTCCAGCAGAAGCAGGTTCGCCCCGCCTTTCAGCATCTTCGCGAGCGCGACGCGAGCGCGCTCACCGCCGGAGAGAGAGCCCACCTTCTGGCGTTGCTTGCTGCCCTCGAAGAGGAACTTCTCCAGATATGAGCGCACTTCTATCGTCTCTTTGCCGAAGGTCACCATCCCCGCGCCTGTGCGCTCGGCGCCTTCGCGCTCGGCGACGTTGTCGAGGATCGACCAATCATCCCGCAACTGAGCGCGCGCCTGATCGAACATCGCGATCTTGGTGCGAGCGCCGACGATGCATCGGCCCGCGGACGGCTTCAGCTCTCCGAGCACCACGCGCAGCAGCGAAGTCTTTCCCGCCCCGTTCGGCCCGACGATGCCGACGCGTTCACCCGTCACCAGGTGCAATTCCAGACTCTTGATAAGTCGCTTGTCGCCAATCGTCACGTCCAAGGCCTCGAGGTCAAACACTGACTTTCCCAAGTTCGCCGCGCCGCGCTCGAGCCCGCCGAGATCCACGTTGCCGCCGCGATCGTTGAGCGGATCGGCTGAAATCACCGCCTCCGCGCGCTGGATGCGAGCCTTCTGCTTGGTGGATCGGGCCTTCGGGCCGCGCGACAGCCACGCCTTCTCTCGCCGGACGAAGTTCATTCGGTTCTGCTCGGCGCGATCCTCGTGCGCCAGCCTCTCGGCCTTCTGGTCGAGATAGCTGCCATAGCCACCTTGATAGTGAACTAGCTCTCCGCGATCGAGCTCGTAGGTGTGGTGGCAACACGCGTCGAGCACATAGCGATCGTGCGTGACCATGAGCACTGCGCCTTTGTACTCGTCCATCAAGTAGCCCTCGAGCCAGTCGATGGTGAACGTGTCGAGGTGGTTGGTGGGCTCGTCCAAGATGGCGAGCGTGGGGCTCGCGACGAGCACGTGCGCGAGGGCGACTCTGCGCCGCTCTCCGCCGCTCATGGAGCCGACGGCGCGATCGGGCTCTAGCACTCCGAGCTTGGTGAGCATGTCGTCGACGATGTGTCCGCGTGTCCAGCCGCCCAAGCCTTCGATGCGCTCCGCGAGCTCCGACTGCTCGTGCACCAGCGCGTTATCCGTGGCTGTTTCTAGCCTCTTGGTCAGCTCTTCATAGTGATTGATCGCCGCAGTCCACTCGCTCAATCCAGAAGCCACGATCTGCCGTGGAGTCTTGTCGGGGTCGAGGTCGGGCTCTTGCGACAAGTAGAGGATGGTCGCGTCCTTGCGACGATCGATCGTGCCCTCATCGGCGGTCTCGAGGCCCGCGAGCACTCTCAACAGAGTGGACTTGCCCGTGCCGTTGACGCCGAGCAAACCTACGCGCTCTCCGCGCACGATCGTGATCGCGACGTCCTCGAACAGCGTCTGAGGACCATACGCCTTCGCGAGACCGCGCGCGGAGAGTACAGGCATCAGCCCTCACGCCAGTGCGGCGGGTAGGTCGCTTCATAACCCTCAATCGCCTCGATCCGCGACTTCCATTTCGCGAGCCGCGGATACCTCGACTCGAGCGGCAACAAGCCCAATCCTAGGTCTTTCGCGATCGGCTTGTTCGCGCCCCTGAGGAGCGCCATCAACATCGGGAACGCGACCAAGTCCGCGGCGCTCACACGCGAGCCCACGAGCCAGTCATGATCGGCGAGGTCTGCTTCAAGACGCGCGAGCTCCTCGTGCATGGGGGCGAGCCCCGCCTTCAGCTCAGCTTCTTTGTCTGGCAATAGATTGAACAACAATGGGCGCGAGACGTTGCTGAGCGCGGGCCCGAGGTAGCTCTCGGCTTCCATCACGCGACACCATGTGCGCGCTTTGTCTTCCGCCGTCTTGCCGAAGAGCGTCGGCTCGGGGAATTTCTCGTCGAGATAAACGAGCATCGCGATCGACTCATACAGCTTGAAATCGCCATCGATCAGCGCAGGCACCTTCCCGCGAGGGTTGATGGACAGCATCTGTTCCGTCTTGTGCTCTCTCTTCTGGAACGAGAGGAGCTTGCTGTCGTACGGCACTTTCTTGATCGCCGCCGCCAACAACACTCGCCACGCTGGACCGCTGCCACTGCCCCAAAATATTTGCATTGTCTGCTCCTATAGCACTCACGCGAGCGCTCTCGCGCTCTGATGACGGCGCGCGTGGAGTGGTCGCGTGATAGGTTGAGAACGCATTGAATCGCCTCATCTGTTGCGCCACTGCTGTCTCCCTCGCGGTCACCGCGTGGTCTTGCCGCAGCGATCCGATGGCGCTGCCCGCGCGTGGCGAGGCGCTCGTCGTCGTGGACACGGATCTGCCGGCGCCTGCAATTGCGGGCCATTTGCGCGTGGATTTCTACTCGGCGGACGGCGGCTGGTATGAGTCGCGAGGGCTCGCCGTGCCCGACGCGAGCCGCTGGCCGCTCTCCTTCAGCGTGTACTCGGAGGACTTCTCGCGGGACACACAGGTCGTCGTGCGATTGCGTGTCTATCCAGACGGACGCGAGCGCGACTACTCGGGAGAGCGATATACGCAGTCTCCCATCGGTCAGCTTCCCGACGCTGGTGTCGACGGCTCAATGGACGCAGGTGCTCCAGACGCAGCTCAGCAGCCTCCACATGACAAGCGCCCCAAGCTCGATCACGGTGATGACGGCGGCGACGTGTCTCCCGCGACCGAGCCGCTCCCTGCGATCACAGTCGATCGATTGTTGCTATTGCGGCTCGTGCCAGGCAAGCGCGGTCGCGTCATTGTCACGATGAAAGCCCGTTGCACTGGGTGGATGTCGAAGCTCGCGGCCGAGAGCTTTCAACCGTTGTCGCTCGCGGAGGCGCGTACGTGCATCGATGGGGACTCGCTCACTGCGCTCACGGAGACCGCGCTCGATGCGGACATGACGTTGCCGAAGACCTCCGCGCAGAGCTCATTTGGAGCCGAGCAGCCCTGCGAGTCTCCGGGCAACGCAGATGTCGCGTGCGTGCCGAGCGCTGCAACTCTGTTCGGCGGACCTCGGCTCGGCGACGTGGACATCACCAGCACGATGCCAGACAGGCTCGTGCGAGTCTCTCGATTCTGGATCGATCGTCGCGAGCTCAGCGTCGCTAAATTTCGAGCCGCAATCGCGCAAGGGTTCGTCCCGCCGACAGTCCCAGTCTCCACATTCCAAGCATTCAATCTGGGCGCGTGCACGTTCGCCAAGGACCCAGGTCCGTACGAGAGCTACGCGCTCAACTGTGTATCGTGGGCGACCGCGCGTGCGTATTGCCAATTTCGCGGCGGCGACTTGCCGACGGAACCTCAATGGGAGCTCGCAGCGACTCGGGGGCGACCGTACAAGACGCGCTTTCCGTGGGGCGATGACGTGCCGGGCTGCGACCGCGCGATCTTCGGGCGCGCTTATCCCAACGTCATCAGTCCATTCGAGGGGCCGTCTTCGAGAGAGTGTGTCATGGCGGCCAACGCTGGGCCTGTCGCGATGACGGACGGTACTGACGTGACGGACCTCGGCGTCTTCAACCTCGGCGGTGGTGTGAGCGAGTGGACACGCAACCCGCCCGCAACGCTCGGAGACCCCTGCTGGACGGCCGCCCCGCTCGACGATCCGTCGTGCGCGAACGCGCGCGTGAGCCATATCGCGCGTGGCGGTGGCTGGAGATCCAGCGCCGCAGGTCTCGATGGTCTGTCGCGCGCGATACCGCAGGACCTCACCATGGGGCAGGACGACACTGGCGTTCGATGCGTCTACTCCGCATTACCAGCGAGTCAAAATTGAGAGCTTGGCAAACCATGGTAGTCGCGGCCGTTGCCTGTTCCTCTTCTCAGGCAGTGTTGCCACCTAGAGGGCAAATCGTATTGCATGTCACCACGGATGCGCTGCTCCCACCTGCGCCGGGTCAGGTGCGTGACCGAAGCGCACCACCTCCATTGTTTGATTCGCTACAAATCGACGTGTTTCCACCCAAAGCTACTGTGCCGTGCGCGGGGTGCAGCCGGCGCTTTCCCATCGATCGCGACATGGCGGAGAACGACAAGGCATCTGTCGGCATCGTGACCGCCGTCAACACTCGCGGCTATGTCGCGCGTGTGCGCTTGTTTCGAGCGGGAGCGCTCGTCAACAGCGAGCCCATCGAGAGCGCGGCGATCACTCAAATCATCGGACTGCCACCCATCCCTGCAGAGGGGATCGTCGACATCACCGCGGACTTGTCGACGGACACGCTCGGCACACCGAAGGGGACCTTCGACGCTCCCATCGCATCAACGCTGGGTCTGCCTCATAAGGGTCGCGTCGGGACTTGGGGGGCCGCCCAGCGTAGGGACTGCACCCCACCTCCCAATGGCAAAGTGCCAGCTGGAATGGTGTGCGTGCCGGGAGGCGCGTTCTGGATGGGGAACACGTCAGTCACTTCAGTGCTGGCGAGCGTCGACGCCAACGTGCCGCGGCTCGTCGTGGTCTCGCCGTTCTACTTGGACACGGGAGAGGTGAGCGTCTCCAAGTACCGTGTTTCAGGCGTACAGCGACAGTTCGTCGATCCGCTGTTCGCGTCGCACGACGACCCGTACGACAGCAATGGCGTCCCCAGCACATGCACGTTCAGC
>JANYHY010000044.1 GCA_025362165.1 Myxococcales bacterium
CGAGCTCGTCGGCGACGTCGCCGGTGCCATCAGGTGACGAGTCATCTACCACCATCACGTCGGCGTCTGGCAGCGCAGCGCGGACCCCAACGAGGAAGCGCGGGAGATTCTCTCTCTCGTTGTAAGTCGGCGTGACGATGAGCGTCCGAGGCATCGGCCGATCGATGCATAGCCGAGCCACGCCGCGCGGAACAGTCCTGTGAAAATCGCACGTTGAGTTGTCGTTCAGAGCGCTCCCGTTTGGCGATAGACTCGTGCGGTGACCTCCGTGCGCGCAAAGCAGACCTCTCTCGTCGCGGCGCGTGCTCGCGCCAGGACCGGCGCAGAGGGCAGCAAGCTGGCTGCGATCGAGGTGGCGCTCGCGAAGGAGCGCAGGGTGGCCACGGCGCTTCGAGAGGTGGGTCTCGCGCTCGGTGCGACGCTCGATCTCGACGAAGTGCTCGAGCTCATCCTCGTGAAGATCACCGAGGCGCTCGAGGCCGATCGCGCCACGCTCTACCTCCTCGATGAAGCGCGTGACGAGCTCGTCAGCCGCATCGTCCAGGGTGACGATGTTCGCTCCATTCGCATGAAGGTCGGGCAGGGGATCGCGGGCACCGTCGCCAAGACGGGCAAGCCGTTGCACGTCAAAGACGCCTATCGCGACGCTCGCTTCTCTCCCGAGTGGGACATGCTCAGCGGCTATTGCACCAAGAGCATCCTCGCCGCGCCGATGAAGAACCATTTGGGTCGCACGATCGGCGTCATCCAAGTGCTCAACAAGCGCGACGCTGAGTTCGACGGCAACGACATGGAGGTGCTCGCCGCTCTCGCGACGCAAGCTGCGGTGTCGATCGACAACTCGCGGCTGTTCCTCTCCACGCTCCAGAAGAACATTCAGCTCGTCGAGACGAAGGAGGCGCTCGAGCGCCGCGTGCGCGATCTGCGTCTCTTGTTCTCGCTCGAGAGCGCGATGGCGCGCGCCGCGTCGATGGAGGAGCTCTTCATCGCGGTGCTCGGCGAAGCGATGCGCGCGGGCGAGGCGAGGGCTGCCGCCGTGGCGCTGCGAGATGTCGCTACGGGCGCGATCTTTCTCTATCTCGTAGACGACAAACACAAGCGGCTCAGGCGGTTCCCGCTTCGTGAGGGGCAGGGTTTGATCGGGCACTGCATGCGCTCGTCGGAGACGCTGCTGACCCGTGAGGCGGCGACGGATCCGCGCCGTGACGCCGAGCTCGATCACGCGACGGGCTTCTTGTGCGAGAACGCGCTGTGCGTGCCGCTCGAGGGCGAAGAGGGCGCGACTGTCGGAGCGATCGCCCTCTACAACAAGCGAGATCCTGCTGGTTTCAGCGGCGAAGACACCGCGCTGCTCCGCCTGATCGCGGCGAACGCGTCCACGGCGATCCGCCTGCAAGAGGCGCGCGAGTCTCGCGAGCGCGAGGAGCGACTGACCACGATCGGGCGGCTGTTGTCTGGAGTCATCCACGATCTGAAGACTCCGCTCACCGTCATCAGCGGCTACGTGCAGCTCATGCAAACCGAGATCGACCACCACAAGCGCGACACGTACGCGACCGCCGCGCTCAAGCAGTTCGATCACATCAGCGCCATGCAGCGCGAAGTGCTCGAGTTCGCGCGCGGCGAGCGGAGCGTGCTCGTGCGTCGGGTGTACCTCACGACCTTCTTCGAGGACATCCGCGAGCAGCTCGAACCCCAGCTCGCGCGCTTCGGCATCGAGTTCGTCGTGGACGTTCAAGACAAAGGTACTGCGCGCTTCGACGAGGGCAAGCTCACCCGCGTCGTGCACAACCTCGCGCGCAACGCGCAGGAGGCGATGGCCGACGGAGGGGGAGTCTTCACCATCCGAGTCTCTCGCGCGGTGGGGAACGGCATCAAGAGAGGCGACGACATCGTCCTGACGTTCACAGACACGGGGCCTGGCATCCCGAAAGAGATCGAGCACCGACTATTTCAGTCCTTCGTCACGAGCGGCAAGCAAGGCGGCACCGGCCTGGGCCTAGCGATCGTGAAGAAGATCGTGGATGAGCACGGTGGCAAGATCACCGTGCACTCCACCAAGCGTGGCGCGACGTTCGAGATTCACCTCCCGCAGCCGACCGAAAAGGAAAAGCCACACAACGACGTACCCAAGCCGCGAGCGAGCAAATCGAAGGTCACGCTCCGCACATGAGGACTCGAGAGAAATCTTTCCCGCGTCCCATTGCTGTCATCTCCGCGTTGCTGTTCGTCGCGCCGCTGGTCGTGCGTGCGGACACAGTGCTGCCCGCGTGGAACGAGCCGGGGGACCTCCCTGTGCCTTCATGGGCGAAGGCGGTCTCGCCGAAGCGCGCGGAGGTGCCTATTTTCAGGACGCCTGGCGAGTCCGATCAGAAGCGCGGCACGACCATGATGAACGTTCGACTGCCGCTCTACGGCATGAAGCGCGGACCGCAGTGCGGCGGTCGATGGATGCTCGTGGGTCCAGAGGCTTGGGTGTGCTCGGACGCGATGGATGTCGTCGCCGACCCGCCGTTCGCGCCTGACGCCGCTCCGACTTCGGACGGGTTGCCGTTCCACTATTACTTCGTCGGTCGCAACGGTGCGTCGGCGTTCACCAGCGCGACTGTCACGCCGGACACGGCTCCCGACGCGACGCTCGACCCAGGCTTCGCGGTGGCGATCGGCGATGAGCGCATGATGTCTGGCCAGCTGTTCGGGCGTTCGCACAGCGGCTACTGGATCCCGCTGCGCGATCTCGGTGCAGCGCGACCCTCCGGCTTCCACGGTCAAGACGTGTCCACACAAGGCCTCGCGATAGGCTGGATCTTGCCGGATCACGCGAACGTGTATTCTGCACCTAGCGCGTCTGCCAAGATCGTCGGCAGTCACGTACGCTTCGAGGTGGTCGGCTGGCGCGAGGAGAAGCCAACCTCACAAGGGACCTTCGTGCGCGTCTCGGATGACGGTGTCACGCCCACCGCTTGGATGAAGCGATCGGATCTCGCGCACCCGACACTCTCCGCGCCTCCGACCGAGGCCGCACCGGGAGAGAAATGGATCGACGTGGAGCTCGCGTCGCAGACTCTCGTCGCATACGTGGGAGACAAGCCGAGCTTCGCCACGTTGGTGTCGACAGGCCGTGGAGCGAAGGGGAGCGAGACGGCGACTCCGCCTGGTACGCACCGCCTGTGGGTCAAGCTCACCTCGAGCAACATGGACAACCTCCCATCGCCGAACGAAGACGCGTCGAGCTCGACGGACGAGCCGATCGATCGCTTCTCGATCGAGGACGTCCCGTATGTTCAGTTCTTCGATCGTGGGGTCGCGCTCCACGGCGCGTTCTGGCATTCGTCGTTCGGCAAGCCCAAGAGTCATGGCTGCGTGAACCTCTCACCGCTGGATGCCCGCGCCCTATTCGAGTTCACCGCACCGCACTTGCCGCGCGGCTGGAGCGCAGTGCTTCCCTCGAACACCGAGAAGGGCACGCTCATCCGCGTCCGCTAGCGGATGCGTCGCCATTTTTAGGCTGAAGCGCGACAAGTGTTGAGCTTTGGTCCGTGAAACGATAAAGACCCCAGCTCACATTTGATGCCGCCTAGGCGGACATCAACAACAGGTGGGGTGCCGTTGGCACGCCCAATTTTGTCGTATCGCGACCGCCAGCAGAGGATGTTCAGATGGTTCGCTTCGTTGCCTTCGGTTTGGGTCTCTCCGCGCTCGTCTCGGTGTCGACTGCTTGCAGCTCGACCTCCACGAATCCCTCCGAGCAGGTGACTCCGAAGCCCACGTGTCCCGCGTTCGTGCATCAAGCGGTGGCTCACACCACCATGTGCACCGCGGAGGGTTACGTCTGCGGCATCGGCTACGCGTGCGGCTCGTTCTCGCAGCAAGCGACATGCACCTGCACCCACGGCGGCTTCGCGTGCGTCGCGCCAGACGGAAAAGGCGGCACCATCGACATCCCCGCGGACACGCCGGAGACGGAGGTCAGCGCGAGCTTCTGCATCTCCCAGCCGAACCCCGTGGAGGCGTGCCCGATGGACGTCACCGCCGCCCAAGGCAAGGTGTGCGCGACCGCTGGCAAGACTTGCTACTACTCGGGCGTGAACTGCCCAAACTTCAAGGACCCGCTGACCGACAACTGTTACTGCGAGAGTTCGGTCCAGACGCTCAAAGACGGCGGCACGAACATCCGCCTCACGTGGAACTGCACGGTCAGCGCCTGTAAGTAACGCGTTCGCTGAAGGAGACGACGGTCTCGCAAGTCCGCTCGCTCTTGCGAGGCAGCTTCCAGCGCTCCCATCCCGTCGATCGATTCGCTGTCCGCTGCGCCGCCAGCTTTGACGCCGATCCCGTCCGCCACCGCCACGCACTCTGCTGCCGCTCTGACCGCCAGCGCGCACGCGGACGTCACGAAGAGAGACGTCTCGTGACTCGTACCAGATGGAACCGTCTGGGGAGTAGAGGTCGATCCGCATGCGATTGACGTAGCGGGCATCGCGCGCATCAGTGTCGACGACGACGAGCGCTTCGCCAAGCGGTGGGAGATCGTTGGAGCACGCGAGCGCGCAGACGAGTAGCCCAAGCAAGACGAGCCCACCTCCACGCGGGACGGCTGCTCTCCGACTCCCACGACTCCACCCATGGGCAAAGGCTAGCCGACTTCCAGCGCTTTCACACACGCACGCGTGTTAGAACCACCGCATGGTGTCGGTCCTGTCGGCGGTGCGCGATCTGGCGCGTTTACGGGAGATTTCGACGGTGCTCGTCCGTCACGGGTTCGGCGAGATCGTCACCCGCGCGGGCTTCGGAAGGAAGAAGAAGGAGCGCGCCACCGCAGGAGTGAGCGAGCCGCCGAGCGGTGAGATGCTCGAGATCGCGAGCGAGGAGTTGGCCAAGGGAGAGGACCAGCGCAAGCGCACGAACACCGCGCAGCGCATCCGCCTCGTCGCGCAAGATCTCGGACCGTCGTTCATCAAGCTCGGACAGATCGCGTCGACGCGCACGGACGTGCTCCCAGCAGACATCATCGAGGAGCTGAGAAAGCTCCAGGACGAAGTGCCACCCGTAGCCTTCGAGGAGATACGCGACGTCGTCGAGAAGAGCCTCGGCCGCGCACTCGCGGAGGTCTACGAGTCGTTCGAGGAGAAGCCGCTAGCGACCGCCTCCATCGGACAAGTGCACCGCGCCAAGCTCAAGACCGACGAAGGATCCCAGGAGGTCGTGGTGAAGGTCCAGCGGCCCAACGTCGCCACCGTCGTCGCGCGCGATCTCGAGCTCTTGCACATCATGGCCTCTACTCTCGAGCGAGCCGTGCCGGAGACGAAGATCTACTCGCCGATCGGGCTGGTGCAGCAGTTCGATCGCTCGATCTCGAGTGAGCTCAACTTCCTCGTCGAGGCAGAGAACTGCGAACGCTTCGGCAAGAACTTCTCGGGCAACCCGAACGTTCGCTTCCCGCGCATCTACCGGCAGGCGTCCAGCAAGCTGGTGCTCACGCAAGAATTCTTCCCGGGTAAAAAGGTCACTGTCGCCGTCAACGAGGGCGCGGACGGAAAGAAGATCGCGAAGAAGTCCGTCGGCGTCGTCATCAAGATGGTCTTCGAGGACGGCTTCTTCCACGCCGATCCGCACCCCGGCAACATCATCATCATCGGCCCAGACGAAGACCCGGTCGTCGGCTTGATCGACACGGGCATGGTCGGCAGACTGTCGCCCGAGCTGAGAGATCGAACGATCGATCTCATGGTCGCCGCCGCGCGCAACGATCCCTACGCAGTCGCGGACGCGCTCTATCAAATAGGCAGACCCACCAAGAAGGTCGACATGCGCGAGTACCGCGCCGAGGTCGGACTGCTCGCAGAGAAGTACCTTGGGCGCCCGCTCAAGGAGATCGATCTCTCCAGCATGCTCCGCGATCTCGTAGGGGGTGCGATGAAGTACGGCCTCGAAATCCCGCCAGACTTCATGCTCGTCGGCAAGGCGTGTTCGGCGAGGCGAGCCCGTACTTCATGGATCTGCTCAAGCAGCGCTACTCACCCGAGCGCATCGGCAACGAGCTCCTGCAGGGCGCGATGCAGCTCTCTCGGGCTAGCTACGACGTGCCGATGCAGCTGCGCGAGGTCCTCGATGATCTGCGCCTGGGCCGCCTCACGATGCGAGTGACAGAGCCTGCGATGCCCGCGATGTTCGATCGTGCAGGTCGCCGCGTCTTCTCGGGGCTCGTCGTCATGGGCGCGCTCGTCTCGGGCTCCATCATGGTCGCCAGCGGCGAGCGCCACGAGACGCTAGGCATCGTGACCCTCGTCATCGGCGGAGTCTTGTTGTTCGCGCACTGGATGATCGACGTCACGCGTGGCACCAAGAAGACCTGACCGCCACAAAACAATGCCCCACGTCCTCTCGAACGCGGGGCACCAAAGAGCTTGGGACCTCAGGAGGTCCGTGCGGTCACTTGCCTTGGAGCAAGTACGCGATGACGAGCGAGAGCAGAACGAGCGACTCGATCAGCGCGAGGCCGAGGATCATCGGGACCTGGATCTTCCCAGCGGCTCCCGGGTTGCGTGCGATGCCTTCGAGGGCTGCAGCCGCCGCGCGTCCCTGACCGAGCGTGCCGCCGAGCGCGCCGAGCCCGATGGCGATGCCCGCGCCGATGTACGCCCCCATCTTGGCGTCCATCTCGTTCGAGGGAGCGCCTTCACCAGCCAACGCGAGGGCGGGCGCGAAGAAAACGGCCAAAAACGCGGCGGAGGGAGCGAGCTTCTTCGTGAGCGACATGTCCGGAGACTCCTTGTGTGGGGCGCTAGTTAGTGGGTTTTGAGCCCGGTGACCAGAGGGTATTTTTCTCAGTGTGCGGCAGCAGCTTTTTCGTGCGCTTCGTCGTGCGCTTGGTCCGTGGCGAGCGTGATGTAAATCGATGAGAGCAGGCAGAACACGATCACTTGAATGAGCGCGACGAGCGTCCCCAACATCATGATCGGGATCGGGACCAGCACCGGGATGAGACCCATGAACACCGCGAGCAAGAGGTGGTCGACGGCCATGTTGATCATCAAGCGCACGCTCAGCGTGATGGGGCGCAAGCACGTCGAGAAGATCTCGAGCGGGAAGATGAGCATGTTGATGGGCAGGTACGCCCAGCCGAGCCACGGGCCCGCGAAGTGCTTGATGTAGTCGAGGCCGTTCTCTTTCAAGCCGTAATAGTTGAACGAGACGAACACCACGAGGGCGCAACCAGCGGTGATGCTCCACGTGCTCGTTGGCGGAGTGATGCCGGGCAGCAGGCCGAGCATGTTCGAGAAGAAGATGAAAAATGCACAGGTGCCGATGATGGGGAAGTAACGCTTCGCGCGCTTGGGCCCCATCATGCTCTTCATCATGTCGTAGAAGTAGCCGATGAAGACCTCTAGGAAGGTGCGCAGCGAGAGCTTGGCGTCCGGGAGCACGCTCTTGTCGTGATCCTCGATCTCCGCGCGGCCACGCCACGCGATGACGCCGATCAAGAGCACCACGAACACGCTCATCGCGAGCGGCTCGGCCGAGTGCCAACCCACGGGCTTGCCCATCAGGGTCTTGCCGAAGTTGTGCATGTTCGACTCGAGCGTCTTGCTGCCGATCAGCGCGTTCAGCAAGTAGTGGAACCAAGAGGTATGGTGCGGCATCGGGCGGCCTGTATTTAGGCGTCCGCGCCACCGTTGCCAAGCTCAATTCTGTGTTAAGGGTCCGGCGTGAGCTCGGCGTGGAAAGCCTATGGAAGGTACTCGACGGTCGGGCTGGAGCTGGTCCTGTCGATGGTGCTCGGTTGGGCTCTTGGGCACTGGCTGGACGGCAAATTTTTTGGCGCGCACGGTTACGCAACGGCGACTGGCTCGATCGTCGGCGTTTACGCCGGATTTCGCGCCTTGTGGAAGGCCGCCAAGATGATGCGACTCGAGGCTGATCGCGAGGACGAAGAACAACTGAAACGATTGCGTGACGATGATGAGTGACGAGCTCGACCCTCAGCTGAAGACGGCGCTCTGGTCGGTCGCGGCCTTCGGGGCGTTCTTCGCTGCGGTCGCCGCCACGGTCTTCTCGCCGCGCGCGGGTCTCTCGTGTGCGATAGGCGCCGCGATCGCTGCGAGCAACCTCTACGCGCTCGCCAAAATCATCGGCGCGCTCGTGACTCCTGGAGCTTCGCGGCGCGTCGTCGGTTGGGTGTTCGCGCTCTTGATGAAGATGGCGATCTTGTTCGGCGGGATTTGGCTCTTGTTGATGTGGGGCGTCGTCACGGTCGTACCGCTCGTCGCGGGGTACATGACGCTGCCGCTCGGCATCACCATCGGATCTCTCGTCAGCGATCGCGGACGGCAGCGATGATCGCGTTGCGCTGACCGAGGATCGCCTCGAGCACGGGGACGAGCGCGCGGAACGCCTTCGCGCGGTGGCTGAGTTCGTTCTTTTCTTCGGAGGAAAGCTCCGCCATCGTCTTGTCCTGCGCCTCTCTCACGACGAACAGCGGATCGTATCCGAACCCTCCCGATCCCCGCGGCGACGTCGTGATGCGGCCCTCGCATGCGCCCTCCACGATCACCGGCTCGCCGCCCGTGTACGGATCGATGAGCGCGAGCACGCAGCGAAATCGCCCTGGAAACCCGCCGCTCGGCGCGTCGTCGACGTTGGAGAGCGCGGACAATAGCGCGGCGTTGTTCTCCGCGTCGGTCGCTCGATCGTGTGCGAAGCGAGCAGATCGCACGCCGGGCTTGTTCCCCAACACATCCACCTCGAGGCCCGAGTCGTCTGCGAGCGTCATCATCAACGTGGCCTTCGAGATCGCCTTCGCCTTCTTGATCGCGTTCGCCGCGAACGTGTCGCCGTCTTCGGTCACGGTGATCGTGTCCGCGCCCGCGTCGGAGAGCGAGAGCACCTCCACGTTGATCGGCGCGAGCAGCGCGCGCAGCTCCTCGAGCTTGCCGCGATTGGAAGTCGCCACGACGAGCGCGTGACCTCGCCCGAGCGAAGCGCGCGTTCCTTCCGTGTCTTTGTCGAGATCACTCATCGACCGCGAGAGTACCAGAGCACCCGTCCCCCGTGGCGTGTCAGGGGGACAAGCGCCAGCGCACCTCTCCGGACTCGTCGAGCAACACGACCGGCTCGGCCACAGTGGAGCTCCGATAGGCATGCCCTCGCTCGGAGATGCGAACGACCATAGGGAGCGCCTCTACCTCCTCGATGCGGAACTGCGCGCTTCGTCCATCTCGCACGGCGGCTACAAATAGCCTCCGTTCGCGTCCGCGGAGCCATGATGCGATCAGCGCGAGGGCTCCTGCTGCAGCGCCAACTGCGGCCAACGCACCGCACACGATCCTGTCGAGGCCAGACGTCTGAAGGTCGAACCAGAGCGCGCCCGTCGCGAGCAGCGCGGAGATCGCGCCGACGACGGCCTCGCCGCGATCCTCGCTCGACATCCCTTTGTCGGCGGCTGCGCGCGCGAGATAAATCGGCAGTCCGAAGAAGATGAGAGTCATGATGAGCGCGGGCACCCAGATGAACGCGCCGAGCGTGGCGCCGAGCATGAAGCTGCCAAGGCTCGGCGAGCAAAGCGCGCACGCGGTCGCCGACGTCAGCGCAGCCAATGGCATGCAGAGCGCCCAGCCGATCCACGAATCGCGAATACGAAGGAGTCGCGCCCACACCAGCGCAAAGACGAACGTGCTCAACGCCGAGGCCGCGCCCGCGCCCAACCACACGGTGCCCAAGCCTCCCGAGCCGTCTGGATCCGAGACGTCATTGCCGATCGGCTGAAGGATCACACCGGTGCACGCCGCGAGCGACGCCGCGACCGCCAACATGTTCAGCCGCTGGAGCCACACGGGCGCGCGGAACGACTGCGGGAGATCGACCATCTCACTCTAGTACGAACGAGCGCGGCGGTTTGTTCGTCTATTTCTTCACCAACAAGGAATCGAGCACGACGCCGTGCTTTTCGAGGGCTTGCTTCTGGACCTTGGTGAGGCTGGAAATGCCTTCGATCGCGAGATCGATCATGCGATCGATCATCACACGCGGGACGGGTTCGCCCTCTGCGGTGCCTTGCACCTCGATGATGTCGCCAGTGTCCGTCGCCACCACGTTCAGGTCCACGCGCGCCTTGCTGTCCTCCAAATAGACGAGGTCCAGCGCGAGGGCGTCGCCTTCCACGCAGCCGACGCTCGTGGCCGCGACGGGCTCGCGCAAGACGCGGTTGGTGAGCTTTCCGGATTTGGTGAGCTTGTCGACGGCGATCGCGAGCGCGACGAAGCCGCCCGTGATCGATGCGGTTCGCGTGCCGCCGTCCGCCTCGAGCACGTCGCAGTCGATGGTGACTTGTCGCTCGCCGAGTTTGTCGAGATCGATGGCTGCGCGCAACGCACGGCCGATCAATCGCTGGATCTCTTGCGTGCGTCCTCCGGGGGCTTTGCCTCGGCCGTCGCGCGGCTCGCGGCGAACTGGGTTGCTGCGCGGGTGCATCTGATACTCGGCGGTGATCCAGCCCTTGCCCTTGCCCTCGAGGAACGGCGGCACTTTTTCATCGATCGACGCGGTGCAGAGCACCAGCGTATTGCCTGCGCGATAGAGCACCGAGCCCTCGGCGAACTTGTGAAAGCCGAGAGTCATCTCGACAGGGCGGTGGGCGTTGAGCTCGCGTTTGTCAGGTCGCATGTGTGGAGCGATTACCACAAATTGATTGTGCCAACGGCACGAGCAATTTCAGGTTCTGTCCGAGCGACCCGCAGGGTCGGCTGGGAGTATG
>JANYHY010000108.1 GCA_025362165.1 Myxococcales bacterium
GTGGGATCGATGTCGCGCAGGTGCGGGATCGGCGCCACGGACAGCTGTCGCAGCACCTCGAGATCATTGGCGCCCTTGAAGAGCCGCCGCGACGTGAGCGTCTCCCAGAGCACGATCGCAGCTGAAAATAGGTCTGCGCGACGATCGAAGCCCTCGCCGGTCGTCGTCTCCGGCGCCATGTAGCTGAGCTTGCCCTTGATCTGTCCATCGCGTGTGCTGGTTACGCGCTCCTCGGCCCTCGCGACGCCGAAGTCCGTGATGCGCGCGACGCCGTCAGTGCCGACGAGGATGTTGTGGGGTGACACGTCGCGGTGAACGGGGTTGAGCGGCTGACCTCGGTCGTCCTTGAGTTCGTGTGCGGCGTCGAGCCCGTGGAGCGTGTCGATCATGATGCGCAGCGCGATCGACTGAGGGATCGACTCGCCGCGCTTGGCGGCGTTCTTCAACAAGCCGAGGAGCGAGTCTCCTTCGACGAACTCCATCGCGAGGTAAAGTCCGTCATCGCCGTTGTCCAGGTCGAGGGTCGGCACCACGTTCGGGTGGCGGATTCGCGCCGCCAACCGCGCTTCGTCCATGAACATGGAGACGAACTGCGCGTCACCCGCGATGTGGGCGTGCAGCCGCTTGATCGCGACCAGTCGTTGAAAACCCGCCGCGCCGATCGCGCGAGCTACATACACCGTAGCCATGCCGCCGCTCGCGAGGTGCGTGATGATCTCGTAGCGACCCAGCCGTGTGCCTGGACCGATGATCACCGTCTGCTCCAAACGCTTGCGTTGGGCGGGACCCGGAGAATGCACAGGCGCACATTAGCACACTGCGTCACGTCTGGACAGGAGCGAGGTCGAAGCAGCTCAGCGCGATCCGGCGCCCGTCGGGATCACGGAAGTAGAGCGTGAACGAGGTCTCGGCTTCGATGGGAATCCCGGCCGCATGAAGGCGTCCACGCATCGCCTCGAGCGTCTCGCCTGTGGTGAACGCGACGAGCTCCTTCGAGGACGCGTCAATCGATGGCTCGCCAGGCATCGCCAGCTCGATCATCAACATAGCCTCGCCTACCGCCATCCACACGGAGTGATGCTGGCGTCGCACGACCTGCAGATCGAGCTTGCGGTAGAACGTCTCGAGCCGCGCGAGCTCGTGCGTGCGGAACGCGACATGGTGAATGCGCATGACCCATGATACGCGTTCGGCCATGGGCTCGGGTCAACGTCGCGTCGTCGTCGCCACGCACGGTCACTGCTTCGACGGCCTCTGCTCGGCCGCCCTCTTCTCACGCCTCTACGATCAAGTGGTCGAAAAAGGTGCACATTACACCTATCACGCGTCAGGGTATGGCCCCGGCGAGAACGGCGTGAACCCTGCGCTCCTCGACGGAGACGACAACGTCATCCTGGACTTTCGCTACTCGCGCGCGCCGACGCTCTCTTGGTACTTCGATCACCACGTCTCGGCGTTCCCGACCGACGAGGATCGCGCGAGCTTTGCAGCACGCGAGAAGGAGCACCCCACGCGCTTCTTCCACGACGGCGCGTATACATCGTGCACGAAGCTGATCGCGGACGTGGCGCGACAGACGCTCGGCTACGACTTCGTTGGTCTAGACGAGCTCATACGGTGGGCGGACGTGATCGACTCGGCGCGCTTCCCAAGCGCGGAGATGGCCGTGCTGCGCGCAGAGCCTGCGCTGCAGCTGATGACCGTCGTGGAGCACCACGGCGACGCAGGCTTCCTCACGAAGATGGTGCCGCGCGTGTTGTCGCAGTCGATCGACGAGATCGCGCTCTCTGCGGAGATCCAAGACGCCTATCGCCCGCTCCGCGATCAGAACGCCGCGTTCGTGGACCTCGTCAAGACGCACGCCCGCACCGAGGGACCTGTCGTGATCGTCGATCTGCTGGATCACAAGCTCGACGTGGCGACCAAGTTCGTGACCTACGCCCTCTATCCGGAGAGCGCGTACTCGGTGATGCTCACGCGTAGCAAGAGCCGCGCGAAGATAAGTGTAGGATACAACCCGTGGTGCAAGCTGCCACGCACGCACGACATCGCGTCCATCTGCCAGCGCTACGGAGGAGGCGGGCATCCAGTCGTCGGCGCTGTGAACCTCAAGCCCGATGACGTCGAGGCGATCCGCAAGATCGGTCATGAGATCACGACGGAGCTCGGCGGGTGACCCACGCGCGGGCGCTCGTGCTCGGACATCGAGGCGGGCGAGGCCTTGGGTGGCCCGCGGAGAACTCGATGCTCGCGATCGAGCGCGCGCGTGCGGAAGGCGCAGACGGCGTCGAGATTGACGTGCGCCAGTGCGCGACCGGCGAAGTGGTGGTCTTTCACGATGCGGATCTGACGCGCGCGACGAACGGTGCGGACACCCGGCGCGTGTGCGCGGTCTCGTGGTCCGAGCTGCGCGCGATCTCGTTGTTCGGCTCCCAGTCGCGCGTCCCACGTCTGCGTGAGGTGGCTGATTTCTGCAGCGCGCGCGGCCTCTGGTTGAACGTCGAGGTCAAGCACGACGTCCCGAGCAAGCTGTCGCTCGCGCGTGCGGTGACGAAGGAGCTCGCGGGTCGAGGGCCGCTCGTCGTCTCGTCGTTCGACCCGCGCCTGCTCTTGCTCATGCGCGTCATGGGCCTCCACGCAGAGCGCGCGTGGTTGACCGATCACGCGCAGCGAAATGTCGACGTCTTGCTTGCTCTGGTGCGCCGCCCGCTCGTGCACGGCTCACACCTCAATCGCGCGCAAGCCACGCCGGCTCGTGTCGCAGAGATGATTCGCCGCGGACTCTTCGTGGGCGTCTGGACCGTCAACGATCCCGTAGAGGCCAACACGCTCTCAGAGCTCGGCGTGCGGTTTTTGATCACCGATGCGCCGAAGCTCGTCAGAGACGCGCTGCGATGATCACTCGTCGCACTTGACCTCGAACATTGGCGCGTTCGTGGGAACGGGCAAGAACGTGCTCGGCGGAAGCGGCGGGTTCCATGTGACCTTGTCGTAGCGGAAGATCACGTCTTCATCGAGCGCAGGCACGGTCACGTGGAGAGTGCGCGCGATGTCCGCTGTGCATACCGGACCACTCACGGGCACAGGCGTCTCTCCGAGCGCTTGGCCTTCCGCGTCGACAGGCTTCTCTTGGGCCATCGGCGCAGGCGCGTGGCCTCCAAGCTCCGCGTGGTAGAGCAGGATGTCTTGCTGCCAGACCTGCACGTCGAGGACGCGCACGCGCTGCTCGGACCACGGCTTGCCGAAATCATCCGGGTGCGGGGCGATGTGGAGCTCCTCCCGCGCGTCTCGCGTCGAGGCCAGCGTGACTACGTAGTAGCCACTGCCACTCCAAGCGATCGTCGTCGGTTGCGATTCGTGCTTCAAGATCGGCGCGCTCCCGCGCAGCAAATCGACGAGCACGCTGCCAGGGACCGGAACGCGCGTGAGGCGCGCGATGTTGCACGCGCTGGAGGGTCCCACCAAGAACCGGTTGTTCTTCCTGTCGTCGAACGCGAAGCGATCACCGTCGCTCCAGAGCGTGCCGACGGTCCCGACGAACGAGCTCATCGCGTCCAGCCGCACACGCGCGGGGCGCGCCGCGAACAGCATCAAGTTCGCGCGAAAGCGCTCCTTGCCGAAGTGGTCGATCGTCGCCTCTGCTTGGACCGCGTTTCCACACGAGGTCGTGGCGCGGAGTCGATCGATCGCGGCCTGCGCGTTCGGCATTTGCGATCCGGGGGGCGGCACTGAGCAGGCGGTTGAACCCGCAGCGACGAGCGCTAGGACGAGAGTGCGCGACATCGGAGCCGACGCTAGCACCAAACACTACAGACCTCACGGCGACGCAGGGCGGCGGAGCGTTCTAGCCCTCTCGATCACGAGGAGCACCTCCTCGGTCACGCCGATCGTCGTTAGCGCTTGGCGATCGACAAACCGCGCGTCGTCGGCGTCGTCTCCCGCGATCGGCTCGCCGCTGGCCACGACGCAGACGTGCTCGTCGATGTCGTAAGAGAAGCCGTCCCCGCGCAGCTCGAAGCGCTCGAGGTGAGTGGCTTCGAGCACGACCAGCTTGGTCTCTTCACGCACCTCGCGGACGACTGCGTCGCGCGCGCTCTCTCCAGCCTCGACGCGTCCGCCGGGGAGCGTCCATCGACCCTGGTTCGGAGGCCGCCCCCGCCTTACGAGCAACACACGCTCGTGCTCGTCGAAGACGATCGCTCCGACCGCGTGCACGGGCACCATGCCGCATCGTACGACGTTTACCTGATAGATAGCGGCGATGGATCCGCGCCTGCCGCTGTCCGAAGAGTGGCGAGACCTGCTGCAAGCCGTCGCACAGGAGCACGGGCTCGCTCATGATGCGCAGTCGCTCGCGCGCGCGCTGTCGGACCTGTCGCGTGCATACAACGGGCTCGATCCGGCGAGCGCGACTCGTGGTCGCGCTGCGCTCACCGCGAGGCTCGCGTTCTCCTTCGCGCGTGACGTCCCGAAGGCTGCCTCCGCGGTGCGCGAGCTCGTCGGCGCGGGATTGTTGCGCGCGCCCCGAGATCGTGAGCTCCGAGTCATCGACGTTGGTGCGGGCCTTGGAGCGATGACGTGGGGAGTCGCTGCGGCACTCGCGAACGCAGGTCAGTCAGGAAAGATGCATGCTGCATGGATCGACCTGGACGCTGATGCTCTCGCCATCGGCACGACCGTCGCGAAGCGCGCGGCGCGAGTTGGAGGCATGGAGGTGCGAGTCAGCCTGGAGAGGTCGCGCGGTGAGGCTGATCTCGTCATCCTCGGTCAAGTGCTCTCGGAGATGGATCTTGCTCTCGACGAGGGGTCGCGCGCGTCGCGGCACGAAGCGTTGCTGCGAGAGTGGCTGGAGCGCGTCGCGCCAGACGGCTCGCTGGTCGTCGTCGAGCCGGCGTTACGCGACCGCACTCGCCACCTGCATCGCGTACGCGATCGTCTCGCTGCTTGCGGTCTCTCGCCATTCGCGCCGTGTTTGCACTCGGCGCCGTGCCCCGCGCTCGCGCACGCGACAGATTGGTGCCATGAGGATCGACCGATCGATCTCCCCAGGTGGCTCGTGCCGCTGGCGCGCGCATCAGGGCTGCGCTGGGAGGGACTGACGTACTCGTACCTCGTGCTCCGTCGTGACGGCAGGACGCTTCGCTCGATGCTGCATGCCAAGCGCGGTCTCGCCCGGGTGACGTCTCGCGCACTCATGACGAAGGGCAAGTCAGAGCGCATGCTCTGTGGGGAGGTCTCGCGAGGAGGTGAGCGTGGGGAAACCCTCGTCGGCGGCGGCGCGCGCGTGGCGGTGCTCGATCGCGAGAAGACGGGCAGAGAGGCTTGGGATGCGGCGTCGCGCGGAGATCTCCTCGCGTTCGATCCGCCCGCGGACGAAGGTACATCGCGCGTTCGTTTGGAGCGAACACGCGTGTCGGCCGTTGACGCAACCGACCCCAGCGGGTACCCGAAGTGAGCATGCGCGGGCTCTACGCCATCGTCGACCAACAGAGCACGCTTGCGCGCGGCCTCGATCCGCTCGTGCTGGCGGACGCGTTGCTCATCGCTCGACCTGCTGCGCTCCAGCTCCGCGCCAAGGACACGCCGCAGGAGGTCGTGCTGGACTTGCTGCGGGCGCTCGCGCCGAAATGCCGCCGCGCCAGCGTGCCGCTCGTCGCCAATGACAGCGTCGAGTTGGCGTTGGGTGCGGAGTGCGACATGCTCCACGTCGGGCAAACGGACGCGACGGTCGCGCAGGTTCGCGCGCGCGCTCCGACATTGCCGTTAGGGATCTCGACCCATGGTGACGAGCAACTGCGCGCCGCTGTCGCCGCTGCTCCTCGCTATGTCGCGTTCGGGCCGATCTTCGCCACGACCACCAAGGCGCACGCCGACTCAGCGGTGGGTGTGGCGGCGCTCGAGTCCGCCGCGCGCGCGCGCAAGAAGATCCCGCTGGTCGCCATCGGGGGCATTACGCTCGAGCGCGCAGCGCAAGTCGCGCGCGTCGCCGACATGGCCGCGGTCATCGGAGACCTCTTACCGCCTCCGAGCGTCGCGCAAGACGCTGCGTACGACTGGGTCGTTGATCGCGCGCGAGCGTTTCAAGCAGTCTTCGAGGCCGCTCGATGAGCCTCTTGTTGACCGGTGCGCTCGTCGCCACTGGCGTGCTGCTTGGTCGCTTCGCCGCGCGCGCTGCGGGCAAGAAGCCGAATCCGAACGAGCCATCTCCCGACACAAACGAGAAGACATCCGACGAGCCCGAGAGACCCAAGAAACAACAGGCGCCCAAGAAGATGGACAAGGTTCCTGCCATCGACTGGTCTTCGTTTCCCTGCAAGCTCGGCGACGTCGTCCTCCGCGCAGGTGGAGACGAAGCGTGGCTCGCCGGTGCGCTCGTCTTCTCGGAGGATCTCCCCGTCGCGGCGCTCTTCATCGCGCCGGACGCAGGCGGCGATCGCGCGCTTTTCGTGCGACCGAGCCCGAACGCATCGATGGTGTGGCTCGCGCCGCTCGCGCACGACGAGGTGAAGCTCACGGGCGAGCCGCCGAGCGTCCTCGAGCAGGGTGGTGAGCGCTTCGAGCGAGCTCGCCGACTGCCACTGCGTTGCAAGCGTGTCGGGAGCGGCGCCCCTGATCTCGGTGACTCGGTGATAGTTGCAGAATACACGGGCGCTTCGGGCGAGACTCTGCTCGTCATCGCAACCTCGGGCCCCGCGCGCGCATGGCGAGGTCAGAAGCTCGAAGAGGGCACCTACGACGTCCTCCCGAACGGCGAGAGCGACTGATGCGGTCACCACCGAAGGAGCTCG
>JANYHY010000128.1 GCA_025362165.1 Myxococcales bacterium
CTCAACCTCGCGGAGTTCGTGCGCGGCCAGCTACGGCGCGCGATCACCTTCAAGCTCACGCGCGGCGCGCCCCAGCTCGGCGTCTATTTGTTGGACCCTCTGATCGAGGACACCATCCGCCGAAGCGTGACGCGCACGCCGAGCGGCGCTTTTCTGACGCTCGCCCCCGCTGCAGCGCGCGACGTGCTCGCTTCGATCAGGCGCGCATTCGGCGAGGGAAAAGCCGCCGGCGCAGACGACGCACCCGTGGTGCTCACGCAGCCAGACATCCGCAGGTTCGTTCGCAAGCTCATAGACGTGGAGATGCCCGAGGCGACCGTCGTGAGCTTCGCGGAGCTGCTGCCCGAAGTTTCGCTCCGCCCGATCGCGCGCGCGCACCTCGGCGGAATCGGCTGATTGGCGCGTGCGTCACCGAGCGAGCAGCATGTCGATCGTCGTGTAAGATCTCGGCGGGAGCTGCTCTCGCGTGAGGAAGCCAAAGCGCGCGTAGAAGCCCGCCGCGTCACGAGTGCCGAGCGCGATGAGCTTGGTGTGTCGAAGGCGCGGGTGATCTAACAGCAGGCGCATCAGGCGGTCGCCGAGGCCCGTACTTCGTCGGCTCGGCGCGACGAGGACATCGTAGATCCACGCGCGCTTGCTCGAGTCCGAGACGGCGCGAGCGGAGGCGACCACTTCCCCTTCCGCGTCCTTGGCGACGACCCACGCGCTCGACTCGAGGTGCGCGTCCGCGATCTCTTCGCGAGTGAAGCGATCGTTCCAATAGGTGTCTGCCAAGAGCGCGGCGACCGCGTGTGCGTCGCTCGGTGTAGGGTGCACCGAGAGCGTCACACCTCCCTGCACCAGCTCTGGCGAGGCTAGAAACTGCGGCAACGGCGTGCCTGGATTCGCGTCTCGGATCAGCTCGATCGCCCGCATGTCGCCGGGGTGGCCGCGTCGCCACAGCCCCTCGAGGATCTTCACGCGCTCCTCTGGCTTGCGGTTCTGCGTAAGCTTCGACTTGCCGTCCATCTTCTCCAGCGACACCTCGAACACGAGCAGCGACGCGATCTCTTTGGCGTAGAGCGGGTGCGCGTGATCGAGAGGGACATAGCCGCCCTCGGGTTGGTGCTTGTTCATCAGCGCCGCGAGCACGTGCGCCTTGCGCGCCCCATCATGGATCGGGGTGAGAGCGCCATGCACTTGCACGGAGCGATACAAAGTCGTCGCCGGGCACGCGCGCTCTGCGTCCACGAAGTAGCTGGGGAGCGTCGCCACGTGATCGACCGCGCTCACCACCGCTGGCTGATTCATGGTGAGCGTCTTCTCACCGACCGCGGCTCCGTGGAACGCGATCACGCCCTCGACGACTGCCGCGTTCATCGCGCGGAGGACTGGCTCACCCTCGCTCGTCGTGGTGGAGACATAGACCGTCGGCGCGTCTCGCAGCAGAGCGATCGCCTCGCCGCGCGCCATACGAAAGAAGGACTCTTTTCTCATACCCCAATATTGGACCGCTCATGGATCCTTAGAAAGGTCCAGAATTGACAATTGTGATAGACCAGTTGGATGCGCGCTTGGACTCTCGGTCTCGCGGCGGAGCCCGCGGCGGGTGAGGCGACTTTCGTGGCTATTTCGAGGGCGATCGCGGCGGCGATTCGGCAGGGGCGTCTCGCCGCTGGAGCGCCCATCCCTGGCAGCCGAACGCTGGCGCAGGATTTGGGTGTACACCGCAACACCGTGCTCGCTGCACTGCGCGAGCTCGAGAGCGAAGGTTGGATCGAGACCTCACCGGCTCGCGGCACGTTCGTCCGGTCCACGCTACCGGACGCGACCGAGAACGCCGGCCGACGCGCGCGGAGCAGCGGGCGCGATCCGAGCAAGCTTGGTTTTCCTCTCGGAGGTCTGAAGGTCACCGACGAGACCCTCCGCCACTACGGCGGTAAGACCGCAGCGCATGACAAAGGCGTGCTCGCCCTGCTCGGGGGCCTGCCCGACTTGCGGCTCTTGCCTCGCGTCGTCATCGCGCGTGCCCACAGGCGCGCCCTTGGGTCAGCGGCGTCTCTGCGTTACGGAGACCCGCTCGGCGACGACAAGCTCCGCGAGCAGCTCGGTGAGATGCTCGGTCGCACGCGCGGCATCGCTCAAGCTTCGGACGGGCTGATCGTCACGCGTGGCAGCACGATGGGGCTATTTTTGGCCGCCTCCGCCGTTCTTCAACGCGACGACGTCGTGCTCGTCGAGTCGATGGGTTACCGCCCGGCGTGGGAGGCGCTGCGCTTCACTGGTGCGCGCGTCGTGCCGGTCCCGATCGATCGCGAGGGCATTCGCACGGACGCGGTCGAGCGGGCCTGCGCAGGCGGACGCGTGCGCGCCGTCTACGTCACACCGCACCACCAGTATCCGACGACCGCGACGCTCTCCGCGGGGCGCCGCATGCGGCTCCTCGAGCTCGCGAAGAAACACGCATTCGCGATCTTCGAGGACGACTACGATCACGAGTTTCACTACGACGGGCGGCCGACGCTTCCGCTCGCGAGCGCTGACACGCACGGGTCAGTCATCTACATCGGCACCCTCTCCAAGGTGCTCGCCCCAGGACTGCGCCTCGGGTTCGTCGTTGGACCCTCACCGCTCGTGAGGCGCATGGCCGAAGTGCGCACCTTCGTGGACAGGCAGGGCGACCTGGTCACCGAGCGCGCGGTCGCCGAGCTCCTGGAGGACGCAGAAATACAGCGTCACGTGCGAAAGATGAAGCGCGTGTACCATACACGCAGAGACGCGCTTGTCGCCGCGCTCGGACGCCGTTTGGGAGACGTCCTCGTGTTCCATGTCCCGAAAGGTGGCCTCGCGATCTGGGCGAAGGCGAGCAAGTCGATCGACGTGGAGGGGTGGGCCGAGCGCGCAAGGAAGGTCGGCGTGCTCGTCCAGACGGCGCGCCGCTTCGCGTTCGACGGCAGGGCGCACCCAGCCTTGCGGCTCGGGTTTGCTCCACTCGACGAGCGCGAGATCAACCTCGCCGTGAGCAAGCTCGCAGACACCTTGCGCTCGTGAGCGCTCACGGTCAGGCAGAGCGCAAATTTGGCCTTCTTTGAACGCGATCCATACCATTGCCGAATGAGCGCGATTTTGAGCCGCCCGCAGCCACGCCGTGCCTTTCGACGTTATGTTCGTCTCGACTGCCAGGTCGTGCGCGAGCGCGATTTCAAGCTCATCGCGGAGCTCGCGATCGATCTCTCGACCGAGGGGATGCAGGTCATCACGCGCGAGCGGATCCTGTCGGGCGAAGAGGTGATCGTGAGCTTCAAGCCGCCGCGCAGCAACGTGTGGGTGGACGCGCAAGCCATCGTCGCGCGCGTGGTGCATGGCCGACGACCGACCGATCGCGGGCGACGCTGCCTGGGGCTCTCGTTCCACACGATGAACGCAGATGACCAGACCGCGCTGTGGGAATGTCTGCGCGGCCTGCCGGCTCCAGAGCCCGCGCGAGACCCAAGCCGCGGCATCTCCGAACGCCTGGCGTGTTGACTGCTGCTAGACTCGACCGGTGCGATTCGGCGCGCCCCTAGCTTTCGCTGCGATCGGCCTCGTTTTGGCTGCGGCGTGCAGCGAGCCGCAGAGAGACGTGTCGTATCGACCGTTCGACGCGGGCGCGGACGCGGACGCAGCGTTCGTCTTTCCGGACGGCGGCGACCCTGAGCTCGGCAAGGCCTGCCAAGACGACAAGCAATGCGACGACGCCATCCCCTGCACGTTCGACACGTGCGACCAGAAGGTGCAGCGCTGCCGCAATCACTCGGACGACACGCTCTGCGACAACGGCGTCTACTGCGACGGCACCGAGCTGTGTTTTCAGAAGAGCGGCTGCGCGCAAGGCGCCGTCGTCACGTGCCAAGAGGGCGGTGGGAGCTGCCAGATCAACCGCTGCGTGGAGGCCACCAAGAGCTGCGCGCACGACCCGCGCGACGTTGACCTCGACGGCGATGCGGACGATCACTGTCCAGCAGGCAAGGACTGCGACGACACCGACCCTCAGATCAACAGCAGTCACTCCGAGGTCTGCGCCAACGGCAAAGACGACAACTGCAACGGCGTCATCGACGAGAAGCAGTGCGTCGCTGCGCAGAACGCCACCTGCCAGACCGCGCTCGCCATCACGAGCCCAGGCAACTACTTGATGAGCACGGTGGCCGCAAAAAAGACCTTCGCCACCACGTGCTCGGTGAGCAAGGCGATGACCGCACATGACGTGGTCGCGCTCGTGACCGTACCCGCCGGACCCAACGTGGACCTCGACCTATGGGTGACGAGCGGCTCGCAGAACGAAGTGTCTGTCGCGATCGACGGCACGTGCGGTGACGTCTCGAGCGAGCTGGCATGCGGGTCTGGAGTCGGCGCGCCCATGACGCGAGCGCGCGCGCGCAACGTGGCGCCTGGGAAATACTCCGTAGTGATCACCTCACAAGACGAGACGCAGGTCGCTCTCTCCGTGGATTTCCTCTCGCCCACACCCAAGCCGACGAACGAAGACTGCGCGACCACCACCCCCATCACGCTGGGTGTTCCGTTCGCCGTGGAGCTCATCGATCCCAACAAGGATCTCGCGAGCGCCTGTAAATCAGGCACCGGCGAACTCACCTACTCGTTCACTCTCGCGCAGCCCAAAGATGTGCGCGTCTATGCGTCGACGACTCGCGGGAGCGGAGTGCCTGTGGTCGGGCTGCGGCAGAACGGCTGCACCATGCCAACGGACGAACGCGACTGTCACGTCGGTACTGCCATCCCGCTCTTCGCGCGCGGACTCGCTGCGGGCACGTATGAGCTGACGGTCGCCGCCACGACCCCCATCGACGCGTCCGTGCTGGTGCAAGTCTCCGCGCCTACCGCCGGCTGGTCGGCAAAGAGG
>JANYHY010000180.1 GCA_025362165.1 Myxococcales bacterium
TGGAGTGAAGCTCCTCGTAGACGGCAACGAGGTCGGCGCGCTCCCTCAAGAGCTCCACGATCTCACGCCCGGCGACCACAAGCTCAAGTTCGTCGGCACCGCGAAGACGGCACCCAGCAAGACGAGCCCGACCGGCGACGATCGCTACGCTCCCCTCGAGCAGAACGTGACGCTCGCTGCGAACGAGACGAAGGACCTCGGCAACATCACGCTGCAGGTGCTCAAGGGCAAAGTCACGATCACGCTCGGCACGCCAGGCGCGAAGGTGTCGATGGTGTCGTCCACGGGCGATCGCCGCGATCTGCCTTCTTTCCCCATCTCGATCGAGATCGAGCCGGCGAAGGCGACATGGAGCGTGGAGGCCACGAAGTTCGGCTTCAGCGAATTCAAGCAGCCGATCAGCTTCGACGACGGACAGGCCGAGAAGGTGCTCACCATCACGCTCGAGCCGAAGGGCGCACCAACGCAGACCTACGTGGCGCCAATCAACACGGGCGGCACGGCCGTGCACAACCCTGTCGTTCCGACGGCCGGCGGCGCGGCGACGTTCGCGCTCATCACCGCTCTTCCTCCTGGCGGCTCGAGCTGCCTGCTCGACAACAAGCCGCTTGGTCTAGTGCCCAAGACGGACATCGCGACGACGCCAGGCTCGCACAAGATCCGCTGCATCAACAGAGACGAAGGTCTCGACAAGACGATCGAAGTCAACGTCGGCGCAGGCGAAGCCAAGAAGGTCGTCGTCAAGCTCCGCGACTGAGACTGGATCTCAACGGCACTTGCTTACTGGTACACTGGCGCGTTCATGTCTGGCGCGTCCACGCAGAGATCCAAACATAGAGTGCTGGTCGTCGATGACGAGCAGGGTCTCCGAGACATGCTCGCGATCCTGCTCAAGCGCGAGGGCTACGAGGTCACGCTCGCGAGCTCTTTCGCAGGTGGGCTCGAGGCGCTCAAGAGCACGCCCTCCCCGTTCGATCTGATCATCACGGACCTCATGATGCCCGACGGCTCGGGCTTCGACATCCTCACGGCTTCGCGCGAGCGCACGTCACACACGGAGGTGATCGTGATGACCGCGCACGGCGGTGTGGAGACCGCGATCGACGCGATGAAGCGCGGCGCCTACGATTTCGTCCAGAAGCCGTTCTCGACCTCGGAGCTGCGCGAGCTCGTCGGCAAGGCGCTCGAGAAACGGCAGCTTCGCGCCGACAACGACCGACTGCGCGCGCAAGTGTCGCGAGACCAAGCGCGCGATCTGCTCGGCGCCTCGGAGCCGATGAAGCGGATCGTGGATCTAGTCCGCCGCATCGCAGACTCGCGCGGGACCGTGCTCGTCACGGGAGAGAGCGGCACCGGCAAGGAGCGCATCTCGCGCGCGATCCACGATATGTCCGAGCGTCGGCAGAAGCCGTTCTTGGTCGTGAACTGCGGCGCGATCCCCGAGGACTTGATGGAGAGCGAGCTCTTCGGCCACGAGAAGGGCTCCTTCACTGGCGCGGTTGCGCGGCACCTTGGGATTTTCCGCGAGGCAGATGGCGGCACTGTGCTGCTCGACGAAGTGGGCGAGCTCCCGCCGCAGCTCCAGGTGAAGCTCCTGCGCGTGCTGCAGGAGCGGAAGGTGCGCGGCGTCGGACAATCCGTCGAGACGAGCGTCGATGTGCGCATCATCGCGGCGACCAACCGCAACGTCGAAGAGGACGTGAAGTCCGGCAAGTTCCGCCAAGACCTCTATTACCGGCTCAACGTCATCCGCGTGGAGGTGCCTCCGCTGCGTGAGCGACGAGAGGACATCCGCGAGCTCGCGCAGTTCTTCCTCAGCCGCTGCGCTGCCGAGCACGACAAGCAGCTCTCTGGATTTTCGCCGGATGCGCTGCGGGCGCTCGACGGCTACGCGTACCCAGGCAACGTGCGCGAGCTGGAGAACCTCGTAGAGCGCGCGGTCGCGCTCGCGTCGGGATCGATCATCGGCCTCGGTGATTTGCCACGCGAGGTGAGCGGCTTGAGCGCCGAGGTCATGCCTTCACTCATGGGCTTGCCCGAGGCCGGGTGCGATCTCGATCAGGTCCTCGGCGAGGTCGAGCGACGCTTGATCCTGCAAGCACTGGAGCGAACGGGAGGTGTGCGCGTGAACGCCGCGAAGCTCCTCGGCCTCACGATGCGAAGCCTCCGCTACAGGCTGCAGAAGCTCTCGCTCGCGCCTGAAGACGATGATGAAGACACTGAGAGCAAGGGTTGATGAGGCCACGACAATTTTGGGCGCTTCGCGAGGCGTCGACGTGACGACATTTGTCGCACTGACCCCTGAGCTAGCGCGAGAGCCGCTGAATTTAGGCCTCTGCGTGCGTGGCACGAGGCGTGCGATAGTGGTGGGCGACGATGCATCACCACGATGAGCGGGGTGGTAAGTCGCAGGTCGCTCGTTCGAGATGAACAGGGCAAAAGGAGAACTCTTATGAAGTGGAAGACCAGGAAGGGCCAGCAAGGCTTCACCCTCATCGAGCTCATGATCGTCGTTGCGATCATCGGAATCTTGGCAGTGCTCGCGATCGTTGGCGTCACTCGCTACCTCCGCAATGCGAAGGAAGCTGAAGCACGCAACACGATCGGCACCGTCAGCAAGAACGCCGGCGAGGCGCTCGAGCGTGAGAAGATGGACGGCACCTGGAAGGCGCCCGGTTCGGTGATCACCTCCGCACGCGCGTTCTGCACGACTGCGACGAAGGTCCCAGGCGTTCCGCCGCCGGCTTCGAAGTACGTCTCGTCCGCAGCTGACTGGGACGGCGCAAAGGTCATCACCGCTGGCTGGTTCTGCCTCAAATTCCAGATGTCCGAGCCGCAGTACTACACGTACATGTACACGGCGACCGGCACGGGCGGCACGGACGGCGAGAGTATCGACATCGACGCGT
>JANYHY010000186.1 GCA_025362165.1 Myxococcales bacterium
CCTCTTGGCGCAACTGGCGCGACTCTCCCGTGTAGTCGACGTGATAGCCCGCGGGCAGGATCTTGGCGGCGGCGTCCTCGAGCACCTTCAGACCGCCATCGAGCCCGCGCGGCGTGAGCCCTGAGATCTTCACTGCGTTCAATTGTTGAAAACGATTGAGCGTACGCGGCTCGATCGATTGTCGCATCGTGGCGATCGAGCTGAGCGGGATGACTTTGCCCGCGGGCCCCGTGACGTAGATGCGATCGAGCTGCTCGGGGGTGAGGCGCCCAGCGCGTTCGATCTGCGGAATCACCTTGTAAGCGCGGCCGTCGATGTCGAAGCGATTGACGAAGTTGCCGCCGAGCATCGAGCCGAGGTCCGCGCCGATCCCTTGCATGGACAACCCCATCGAGGCGATCTTCGGGCGGTCGAGCTCCAGTTCATACTTTTCCTGATCGAGCCGAACGTCCATGAGAGGCGGGAAGGCGAACTGTCCGCTCTTCATGGCTTCGTCCACTATCTGTCGCGCGAACGCCACGAGCTCCTCGTGGCTCGCGGTCGAAGCGATCACGAACTCGACGGGGAAGGTGCCCGGGCTCGGTAACGCAGACGGCAAGAACACCGGAGCGCGCACGCCGGCGACACCGTTGAGCTCACCGAAGAGCTGCTCTTGCATCGGGAAGATGCTGCGCTTGCGCTCGTCCCACGGCTTGACCAGCATGCCGCCGAAGCCGCCCGTCGGGAACGTGATCTGAAATGAGTGATCGTACTCGGGGAACGCAGCAAAGTGCCTTTGGATCTCTTCGGTGTACGGAGTGATCTGCTCGAGCGTGGCGTTCGCGGGGACGTCGATCGCGCCAAACACGACACCTTGATCTTCGTTGGGGGCGAGCTCTTGAGGCGACAGCGCGTAGAGCGGGACGATCAACAGCGTGAGGACGATCCAAACCGTATAAACGAGCCCGCGCCGGATCAACGTGCCGGCGAGCATTCGCGCGTAGGTGCGCTTGATCGCCTCGAAGCCGCGGTCGATGAGCTTGGCCAAGACACCCTGTTCGGAGTGAGGCCGAAGCAGCTTGGACGACATCATCGGCGAGAGCGTGAGCGCGACGACGCCAGAGATGAACACGGCGCCTGCGAGCGTGAAGACGAACTCGCGAAAGAGCGCGCCGGTCAAGCCGCCTTGAAAGCCGATGGGCGCGTACACGGCGGCGAGAGTGATGGTCATCGCGATGATGGGCCCGACGAGCTCGCGCGCGCCGATGAGCGCGGCGTCCAACGCGGTCTTGCCGTCGCGCATGTTTCGCTCGACGTTCTCCACGACGACGATCGCGTCGTCCACGACGAGTCCTACCGCGAGCACGACGGCCAACAGCGTGAGCAAGTTGAGCGTGAACCCGAACGCCTGCATCAAGAACACGGCGCCGATGAGCGACACAGGGATCGCGACGAGCGGGACGAGCACCGATCGCAGTGAACCCAAGAACAAGAAGATGACGATGACGACGATGCCCACCGTCTCGAGGAGCGTGTGCGTGACCTCGGTGATCGCGCTGTTGATGTACTTGGTCGAGTCGAACGCGACGTTCGCCTCCATCCCGGACGGAAGCTCGGACTTGATGTTCACCATCTCCGCGCGCACTCGCGCGATGACGTCGAGTGAGTTGGCGTTCGGCAACACCCAGACGCCCATGAAGGTGGCTTTTTTCCCGCTGAAACGGACCTCCTGATCGTAAGTGTCCGAGCCGAGCACGACGTCCGCGATGTCTTCGAGGTGAATGAGCGTCTGGCCGTCTTGGCGCACCACGAGCTTCTTGAACTCCTCTGCGCTGTGCAGATCGGTGGACGCTGTGAGGTTCGCTTGGACGAGCCCGCCTTTGGTCTGTCCGACGGCGGAGAGAAAGTTGTTGGCGGCGAGCGCTTGACGCACCTGCGCTGGGCTCACGTTGAGCGCCGCCATTCGGTCGGGCTTGAGCCACGCGCGGATGGCGAAGGTGCGGCCGCCCAGGATGTCCGCGCGCTGCACGCCTTCGATCGCCGAGAGGCGCGGCTGCACGACGCGTATCAAGTAGTCCGTGACTTGGTTGTCATCGAGGATGGTCGAGTCGAACGAGAGGTAAGCGGCCGCGATGACCGAGTCGCTCGCCTCGATGTTGATCGAAGGGACCTCTGCCTCTGGTGGCAGATCCGCGCGCACTTGATTGACGCGAGCGCTGATGTCCGCGAGCGCCTTCGCCGCGTCGAAATTCAGCTTCAATCGGACGTTGATCGTCGACAGACCTTGGACGCTCTGACTCTCGATGTAGTCGATGCCGTCTGCTGCGGCGATCGAGCGCTCCAGCGGCGTCGTGATGAAGCCACGCACCAGCTCCGCGTTCGCCCCGATGTACGCGGTGCGCACCGTCACGGTCGCGCTCTCCAGCTTTGGATACTGCCGCACGTTGAGCGTGCGCATCGCCTGCAAGCCCGCGATGATGATGATGAGGTTGACGACGATCGCCAACACCGGCCGCCGGATGAAGATGTCTGTGAAGTTCATGCGAAGTTCATCAGTGGTTCGCGGGGTGAGGATCGAGCGACGGGGTGACCTTCACGGCGTCGTTGTTCACGACGACCTTCGAGCCGTTGTGGAGCTTGAACGCGCCCGCGACGACGACCTCTTCGCCAGGCTTGAGGCCGTCTTGAATGCCCACGAAATCGCCGCGTCTCTCGTTGACCTTCACGAACTGCTGGCGAACCGGTGATGAGTCACCGGTCTTGGCCTCGACGATGAACACAGAGTCGCCGTAGGACGCATGCACCAGCGCGGTCGCCGGGATCTCGACGACTGATTTGGTCGCCGCGAGGATGACCTCCACCATGCCGAACATGCCAGGACGGAGGGCGTCGTCTTTGTTGGGGATGGCCGCGCGCAGCTTGATCGAGCGAGTGACCTGATCGAGCGACGGATCGATCGCGGCGACGGTCCCGAGGACGATCGGATCCTTGCCGCCCTCGATCGTGACGCGCACCTTCGAGCCGACGCCAACGTCCGCGAGTCGCGGCTGCGGGAGCGTGAAGTCGACATACACAGAGTCGAGATCGGCGAGCACGGTGATCGCTGTGCCTGGGTTCAAGTACTGGCCGAGGTTGACGTTGCGGATCCCCAAACGCCCTGCAAATGGCGCCCGCACGACCTTTCGAGAGATCTGCGCTTGGAGCGCGTCGAGATCCGCGCCTGAGCTCTTGAGCAGCGCTTGATCGTTGTCTAGCTGCGACTTGGGCAGAGAGTCCGTGCCGACCAGGCTGCGCGTGCGGCCCTCGTTGATCGTCGCGAGCTCTCGACGCGCTTGGGCAGACGCGAGCTGCGCGCGCTCCACGCTGGTGTCCAGCACGACGAGCACTTGCCCAGCCACGACGTTCGCGCCGGACTCGAAATTGATCGCGCTCACCACGCCTGGCGCGTCATTGCTGACGGTCACGCCTTTCACCGAGGTGACTGTTCCGATGGCGGGAATGATCTCCTCCCAGGTGTCAGCCTTCGCGGCCATCGTGCTCACCGTCTCTGGCGGCGGCCCGTTCTTCTCCGCCTCTTTGCCGAAGGCGATGAGCATCCCGATCTGCTTGCCCTTGGTGACGCCGAGCCCGGCGATCAAGAGGAGCAAGCCGAAGATGGTCAACAGAGTTCGCATTCCACTTACGATGCCGCTGAGGGCCAAGGCGTGTCGCCTGACCCCCATACGATTGTAGACTCACCGAGTGGCTGGTTTTAGCTGCCCTCGTCGCTCCCAGGCGAGCAACTCGGACGGCATCAAGGAACCACGAGCAAGCCCGCGCGCCATCGTTCAGGGCTTGCTGAGACGGAGCACGGCGCGACCAGTCTTGCCGCTTTGTCCTGCACCAGAGTCTGCGTAATCGACGTCGGCGTTTCCACCGGCCTTGTATCCAACTCCGTTGGTGAGTGTTCCGCCATCGAAGGGATTGTAACCGCTCCCGCCTCCGCCACCGGAGGTGTAGTAACCGCCCAGGCTTCCGCCTCCTGCACCACCGAAGTACCCCCCGCCGCCACCGCCACCACCACCCAGGCCGGTGCCAGGCGTGGATCCGGCGGAAGCCCCACCACCTGGGACGCCACCGGCCACACCAGTCGTGAAGCCGTAACCCGCTCCGCCGTCGAGCGACTGACCCGTGACGCCGCCACAACCGCCGAAGCTCGCGCCGCCGGCGTTCTGCGTACCACCGTTGGCTCCGCACCCACCACCGTTCGACGCGCCACCGACTTGACCACCACCGACTCCGCCGGCGACGCCGTAAAAGCCGTTGATGCCGTTGGATGCACCGCTGCCGCCGCCGCCACCACCGCCTGCGATGAGCAAGATCCCACCATCCGGGGCAGAGAAAGCAGTGTATCCACCACCGCCACCTCCCACGCAGTCCATGAAGTTAGGAATGCTGCTGTGGCCGATGTCCACGCCGTAGGTGTTCCCTGGAACGACGCCAAAAGTTGCGCTGGCGAAACCACCTCCGCCACCACCTGCGGGGGTTCCCATTCCGCAGCCGGTCCCCCCACCTCCGCCTGCTCCCCAAAGCTTGGCGGTGACACTAGTGGTAAAACCTGGGACGACGAATGCACCGCCGTCGAGCAGAACGAAAGAGCCTATGAGCACGCCGAGATGGATTTGCTGGTTCTGCGTCCCACTCGTACCCGTCACCACGACATCATAGGTTCCGAGGGCGATGGAGTTGCTCGCCGCGAGCGTGAAGGACGTCGAGTTGGCGACAGCAGCTGCTGGCTGAGAAGTGGTGAGACCGAGCGGCGGCGAGATCGTGAAGTTGACCGGATCGGTGAACGCGTTGCGCGTCACGTTGACCGTCACCATGAATTGGTCGCCCGGATCTGCCGTGACGTGACCTGGCTGCAGCGACAACGCGAAGGTGCCTGGTGCGATCGCTGCGTCGCCTCCATCACCCGTGACTTTCGCGTCGACGCTGCTGTCACCTTGTGTTTGCGGTGGGACCACGGAATCGCCAACGCAATAGGCGAGCGCCAGCACTGTCCACGCCAGAGAGAGAGCCCCACCCACGAATTTCCGCATGCGATCGAGATATCACGCCAACACATGCACTGTCGACGGCCACCACCAACGCACGGGCGCATCGGCAAGTGATTTGCGCACGTCCACCGCTTGAACCTCTCGCTAGTCGAGACGGGCCTCGCGAGACGACTAGAGGTGTGTGATTCATCGCGTGACAGTTCGCGCAAACAATGAGGGGTAGCTTGGGAGAACTGATTGATCCCAAGGAACAACTGCGAGCGCGCACGTTATCGTTCGGCGACCACTCGGCCAGCTCGAACGCGTAGCGCCTCCCAAAGGCGCGAGTGGTTCAGCAAGATGTCCTTCATCCCGCTCTTGACCGTGTTGGAGTTGAGCGCCTGAGTGCTCATGAGCGTGTGTGCGTCGAGCGCGGCCATGATGGCGTTGAGCATCTCCGTGTCTAGATCCGGCGAGTTCGCGAACTGCTCTTTGGTGTTGTTCGAGGCCTGCTGTTGCAACGTCTCGGACTCGAGCAGCTTGCCCATGATGACGTTGTTCACGTAGACGAGCTTGTCGTCATCCGTGAGCTCGCCCTCGAACAAGGTGTTCACCTTCTCGATGATCTCGGCCAACAACGCGCGCTGCTTCTCTTGCACGCTGCCTTGGCCGGCTTCGGTCAGTGGATCGAGCAGCGGGTTGTCGCCGCCGCCGAGGGCCATCGCGGCCTTGCCATGCGCTTTGAGCGTGTGGTGCGTGAGCACCATCTTCGAGAGATCGATGTCCTCGCGCTCACGCCCGTAGTCGAGCAATGGCAGCACGCGCTTGTAGAAGATCGCGCGCTTCTCGATCGCGGTGCTCCCATAGTCGAAGACTTGGGAGAGGAACGTATACAAGCGGACATACGCGGCCATGTCGCCCTTGAACAACTCCAGCGCTTCGAGGGTGGACTTCGCGTCGGCTACGGCCTTGCCGTTGTTCTGATCGTTCGCGAGCCTCAGCGCCTCTTGCGCCGCCTTGTATCGCTTCAACACACGATCGACGACAGGCTCGACCGCCGCGACGAGATCGCTCTGCTTGGACTTCGCGTCGAGCTCGGCCGTGACGACGCGCTCGACCTCGAAGTCATCGTAGTGCCCTGCGGCGTCTAGCTTGGCGCGCAGGTCGAACACTAGGTTCGGATCAGTGGTCGCAGAGAGAGTCGCTGTGTCGTAGTAAGTCTTGAACGCCTCGAGCACCTCCTCTCCTTGATTGACGAAGTCGACGACATAAGTCGTGTCTTTGCCTGGATGCGCGCGGTTCAACCGCGAGAGCGTCTGCACTGCCTGGATACCCGCGAGGCGTTTGTCGACATACATGCCGCACAAGAGCGGTTGATCGAAGCCAGTCTGGAACTTGTTGGCGACGAGCAGCACTTGGTAGTCGTCGCCCTTGAACGCTTCCTTGATCTCGCGTTTGTTCAACCCTGGGTTGAGCGTGAGGCTCGTCTCGGTGAAAGGGTCAGGGCCCGACTCATCATCGATGACCTCGCCGGAGAACGCGACGAGCGTGCCGATCTTGTAGCCGTGCTCCTTGATGTACTTCTCCATCGCGAGCTTCCACCGCACGGCCTCTTTGCGACTGGTGACGACGACCATCGCCTTTGCTCTGCCGCCCAGGAGCGGCGCGACGTGCTCACGATAATGCTCGACGACGATCTCCACCTTCTGCGCGATGTTGTAGGGATGGAGCTTGACCCATCCCATGATCTTCTTGAGCGCCGAGCTTCTCTCGACCTCTTTGTCGTCGAGATCTTTGCCGTCGTGCGCGAGCTTGAACGCGAGTGAGTACGGCGTGTAGTTCTTGAGGACGTCGAGGATGAAGTCTTCCTCGATAGCCTGGCGCATCGAGTAGACGTGGAACGGAACTGGGACGTTGTCGGGTGCGGGCTTGCGCGAGGGATCGGGCCGCGTGCCGAACAGCTCCATCGTCTTGTTCTTGGGTGTCGCCGTGAACGCGACGAACGTGATCCCTTTGTCGTCCGCGCGTGAAGCCATCTGCGCCGCGAGGATGTCCTCGCTGCTGACCTCGCCACCGTCGTTCAGCTCGGCGAGCTCCTCGGGCGACAACACCGCCTTCAAC
>JANYHY010000196.1 GCA_025362165.1 Myxococcales bacterium
GGAGCGCGGCGTTTTTCGCCGATACCGGCGCGATAGCAGCGTCGGGGGTCGTCGCCGTACGCGGAGTACGGCTCCTCCGCCCCGCCGCAGCGCTCGCTTGGTCTCGACGAAAACCACCACACTCCTCAGCGAGTCGTACCAAGTTCGCGGCTTTTGGTATGACTTGGTGCCATGCAGCGAAAGAAATTTGGGGACCTCGACACTGTCATCACCGGCGGCACCGATCGCGTGGGGGGTGGCGATGGGCCGGTGGTGCTGCTGTTGCACGGGTTCGGCGCGCCTGGTGAGGATCTCGTCTCGCTCCACCGCGTGCTTCGGGCGCCTGCGGGGACGCGCTTCGTGTTCCCTGCCGCGCCGCTCTCGCTCGACCTGATGCCGGGGATGGAGTCGCGCGCGTGGTGGTTGATCGACATGCTCGCGATGCAGCAAGCGATGGAGCGCGGCGAGATGCGTGATCTCACCGGCGCTGTCCCTGACGGTCTCGCAGAAGCGCGCGCGAAAGTGGACGCGATGCTCGACGACATCACGCGCGCGTTGACCCCATCATGGATCGCGCTCGGTGGGTTCTCGCAAGGCGCGATGCTGTCGATGGACGTCGCGCTGCGCAGCGATCGAAAGCTCGCAGGTCTCGTGTTGTTGAGCGGGACACTGTTGGCCGAGCGCGAGTGGCTCCCGCTGATGGGCGCGCGCAAGGGTCTGCCGGTCTACCAGAGCCACGGCACGCACGACCCGATCTTGCCGTTCTCGATCGCCGAGCGTCTGCGCGACGAGATGAAGAGCGCCGGGCTCACCGTGAGCTTCACGCAGTTCAGAGGCGCGCACGAGATCCCGGGGCAAGTGATCGACGGCGTCGGCAAGTTCTTGGAGTCTCTCGCGGCCCCATGAAACTGGGGCAATTCACGATCGCAGTCGAGACCGCGCGTGGCTTCACGGACGTGACCGCGCGTCTCCGACAGCTCGTCGCCGAGTCGGGCGTCGCGACCGGAACGTGCAACGTGTTCATCGCGCACACGAGCGCCTCGCTCGTCATTCAAGAGAACGCAGACCCCGCGGTGCTGCGAGATCTCGCCAAGTGGATGGAGCAGCTCGCGCCCGAGAGCGACACCTATGAGCACGACGACGAAGGACCCGACGACATGCCGGCTCACTTGCGCTCCGCGGTCACACGAACGAGCGAGACGATCCCCATCGTCTCGGGCAAGCTCGCGCTCGGCACGTGGCAAGCGCTCTATGTGTGGGAGCACCGCAAAAAAAGGCACTCGCGAAGCCTGATCGTGACCATCCTCGGAGCGTGACGGGCGACAAGACGGCCACCCCACGCGGTGCTATCTTTGCGGACGAAGAGGCACCCATGGCGACCGAAGCAGTCGAGATCTCGAAGAGCGAGAAAAAGCCAGACAACAAGCCAGAGAAGAAGCCAGAGAAGGCGGACGCGGAGACCAAGCCCGAGCCCAAGCTCGACATGCAGGCGACGCTCACTGCGATGAAGCGCGCCACGCACAAGGGGATCCCTTCTTACGACCAACGCGTCGAGTGGCTCGACAAGCTCGAGAAGGCCGTCCTCGCGAACAAAGAGGCGTTCATCAAGGCGATCGACGCGGACTTCGGCCACCGCTCGCGCCAAGAGACGCTCATCGCGGAGGTCTTCCTCACGCTGGATGCGATCCAACACTGCCGTGAGCACCTGCACGAGTGGATGGAGACGGAGTCTCGCCCTGTGAGCTGGCTCTTCGCGCCGGCTCGCGCCGAGGTCATGCAGCAGCCGCTCGGCGTGGTCGGTGTCATCGCGCCGTGGAACTACCCCATGCAGCTCGCGCTCGCGCCCGCCGCAGCCGCGCTCGCCGCAGGCAACCGCGTGATGATCAAGCCGAGCGAGCTCACACCCGAGACGAGCAAGGTCATCGCCAAGACGATCGAGAGCGCGTTCTCGAGCGAAGAGGCCGTCGTCATCACTGGCGGTCCTGACGTGGGCGAGGCGTTCAGCAAGCTCGCGTTCGATCACTTGCTCTTCACAGGCTCGACGCGCATAGGCAAAGTCGTCATGCGCGCCGCCGCAGAGAACCTCGTGCCCGTGACCTTGGAGCTCGGTGGCAAGAGCCCAACCATCATCGGTCCGGATTTTCCCGTGGACGTCGCCGCCACGCGCATCATGCACGGAAAGGCCTTTAATTCAGGCCAAACGTGCATCGCGCCGGACTACGTGTTCGTGCACAAGAGCAAGCTCAACTCGTTCGTCGACGAGTGCACGGCGCAGTTTGCCAAGATGTACCCGACGCTCAAAGACAACCCCGACTACACGAGCATCGTCAGTGATCGTCACCACGCGAGACTGAAGGGACTCGTGGAGGAGGCAACGGCCGCGGACGTGAAGGTCGTCGAGTGCAACCCCGCCAAGGAAGACCTCACCAAGAGTCGAAAGATGGCGCCGACGCTGTTGATCGAACCGTCCGACGCCCTCCTTGTGATGACCGAAGAGATCTTCGGCCCGCTCTTGCCGATCAAGACCTACGAGAAGCTGGACGAGGTGATCGACTACATCAACGCTCACGGTCGCCCGCTCGCGCTCTACTACTTCGGCTACGACGACGCAGACATCGCGAAGGTGCTCGAGCGGACGTGCTCGGGCGGAGTGTCCGTGAACGAGACGATGTTCCACTTCGCTCAGGAGGACCTGCCGTTCGGGGGTGTTGGTCCAAGCGGCATGGGCCACTATCACGGCAAGGAGGGCTTCGACACGTTCACCAAGAAGAAGCCTGTCTTCTACCAAGCGCGCATCAACAGCACGGGCCTCTTGCGACCGCCGTATGGCAAGCTGGTCGACATGGTCCTCCGCTTTCTAACGGGCAAATGAGACTGGCAAAGCCAATCCGCCTAGTCGTTGTCGTTCGCCCTAGGCGACGACAAGTGATGCGCGCGCTAGCCATTTTCGGCGGCGCGATGCTCGTCGCGTGCAACTCCGCGGACCCGCCCGCGCACGCGACGGATGACGCTGCTGTCGCCGACGACACATCGGTGGTCGTGCCCAAGAAGGACGCAGGAGCTGTGATCGAGGACGCGTCCGTCGTCGACGCAGCGTTCGCGTGCACGCCTCCCGCGCCTCAAAACAGCTTCTACGCGCTCTCTTCGATGGACCTCGGCCAGGCGCGCCAAGTCTCGATGTGCGAGTACCGCGGAGACGTCGTGCTCGTCGTGAACGTCGCGTCAGCATGCGGATACACGCCGCAGTACAAACCGCTCGAGGCGCTCTACCAAAAGTACATCTCGCAGAAGTTCGTCGTGCTCGGATTTCCGTGCAACCAGTTCGGCGGGCAGGAGCCGGGCTCGGACCACGACATCAGCACGTTCTGCACGACTCAATACGGCATCACGTTCCCCATGTTCACCAAGAGCAACGTGAACCCGCCAACCGAGAACCCGATCTACACGTGGCTGAAAGCGCAGACCGGCGGCGCTGGAGCGATCAGCTGGAACTTCAACAAGTTCCTCTTGAACCGCAAGGGCGAGCTCATCAAGCGCTACGACTCACCCGTCGCGCCGGACGATCCTGGCCTCATGGCCGACATCGAAGCGCAGCTCAAGCTCTGAGCGACTACTTGCGGACGTATGCTGGCGCGTAGGCGTCTTGCTGCGGCCACGTGTATTGCGACGGTTGCACATAGGACTGCGCGGGCAGCGTGATGGAGGCCACGCGGTACTTCTCCGAGACGCGCGTGAGATAGACCATCGCGATCGTCGCCATGCCCA
>JANYHY010000197.1 GCA_025362165.1 Myxococcales bacterium
CAGTACGCACTCATGAGGCGCGCGTGCGACGTGCCGGCTTCGTGCATGCCGGTGAAGACGCCATCGGTCACGCGCGGCACAAATCCTGGGCCGATCCGCAGAGACGTGACGCCAACGCCCGCGCGAAGTTGGTCGTTCGCCGCGAAGCTGCCTTCGAGCGCGCGAACCACCGTCGTGCCCACCGCGAGCACACGGCCCCCGTTCGCACGCGCGCGCGCGATCGCTTCGACTGTCTCCGGGGGGATGTCATAGCGCTCGTCTAGAGGGAGCAGCGCATCGAGAGTGTCGTCTCCGGTGGACGAGAGCCCAGCGGCGTGAGTGAGCTTCGCCAACGTCACTCCTCGGGCGCGGACCTTGTCGAGCAGCGACCACCCGAGCGGCCGCGAGGCTGAAGGCATCTCGAACGACCAAGGCCGCGACGCGAACGCCGTCTGCACGTGCCACGCGTGGAGCTCGTCGCGAACGTGTGCATATTGCACGTGTTTTCCGGCTCGAAACAGCCTTGGGACGAGATCTTCGGCGCTCGTGAAGCGGACACGCACGAGGCGCGGATGAAGCTCCGTGGAGGTGACGATCGCGTCCAGCTCTCCGAAGCGCGCGGCTGTTGGCGCGAGAGTACGAGGCGGCGGCGGACGATCTTCGGTGCGCGTGCGCCAGTCACCTGCGCCGAAGAGGATCGCGCGGAACGTGATCTCGTCGTCGCGCGCGACCAACCGCAGCTCCACCGCGGCGCCGTTCATCGTGCCGTGCAGCGAGGCCGGGAGCGTCGCTGAGTCGTTGAGCACGACGACATCCCCAGCGCGTAGCAACGAGGGCAGGTCTCCGACTTCGCGGTGGAAGAAGCGATCGGTTCGCGGATCGATCACGAGCAAGCGGTCACGCTCGGGCTCGGGTCGTGGCCACGTGGCCGGCGCGAGCGCGCTCATGCTCCGCTCCATGACGAGGCGACGAGCCGAGCGCCGTTCGGGACGCGATCGATCGACGCGAGGATATCCGCGATCTTCGACGCGACGTCGGCGGGCCGAGCGAGCGTGCTCCGATCGGCGTCGGGCATCGCGGCCGCGTGCATCTCGGTGTCCATCTCGCCCGGGTCGATCGACACGAAGCGCAGCGCTGGCGACTCCGCGGCGAGCACGCGCGTGAGGTGGTCTGTCGCGGCCTTCGAAGCGCTGTACGCGCCCCACGTCGGGTAGGCCTCTACGGCGGCGTCGGAGCTGAGCTGAATCACAGCGCCTCGACCGCGAAGCAACATTCCGCCGAGGATCGCCTTGGTCAGGCGAAAGGGTCCAAGCACGTTGGTGAGCAGCACCTGCTCGAAATCTTCGCAGTCGGTCTCGATCAGCGGTCGCAGCGGCACAGGGCCGAGCGTGCTGGCGTTGTGCACGAGCACCTCGATGTCTCCGACGAGCTCCGCAGCGGCGCCTGCGATGCGATAGGTAGACTCCTTGTCGCTCACGTCGAACACGAGCGCGTGCGCGACTCCGCCTTCATCGCGAATCCTCCGCACGGCTTGTTTCAGCGGTGCTTCGTGCCGCGCCACCATCGCGACGCGCGCCCCACGACTCGCGAGCTCTCGAGAGAGCGCCAAGCCCAACCCCTTGCTCGCCCCCGTCACCAGCACGCCTTGATCCTTGAGCTTCATCGATAGGCCTCCATGAACAAAGCATGAGGCGGCCTTGCCCATCTGTTGACGCGATTGCCAATCTATTGGCAGAGTTCTCATCTATGAGCGCAGACCTGAAGGCGACGTTGGGCAAGAACGTGCGGCAGCTCCGCGAGGCGCGAGGGTTCACGCAAGAACAGGCAGCGAAGGTGGCCGGCGTTCCGCGCGCGACGTGGTCTCACCTCGAGTCAGGAGAGGCAAACCCCACACTCACCGTGCTCATGGCGGCTGCGTCCGCGCTTGCCGTGACCATGGAAGAGCTCGTCGTTGTGCCGCGCGCCGAGTGCGTGCTCTACCCAGCCGCCCTCGTGAAGGTGCAGCAGCGCGGGCAAGCCTCGATCCGCAAGCTCTTGCCAGACCCGATCGCGGGCATGGAGATCGATCGCTTCGAGCTGCCCGCCAACGTCCGCATGGTTGGCGTGCCTCACACGCCTGGCACGCGCGAGTACCTCACTTGCGAGCGCGGACAGATCACGCTCGTGGCCGCTGGCGAGACGTACACGTTGTCACCCGGAGACGTGATCGCGTTCCGCGGAGACCAGCGTCACTCTTATGCGAACCCCGGGAAAACAGCTGCGATCGCGTATTCGGTGGTCGCGCTGGCGCGTTGAAAAAAGAACGGGCCACTCGCGCTCGAGTGACCCGTTCGGGAAAGTGTTCCGTACCGCCGATGGCCGTGGCCGACTTGATGAACCCCTAGCCATCGTGGCTAGGTGGGATGCTGGCTCGCTCTTTAGGCTTCCGAGTTATCAACGCTATGAAGCAATTGCCCGGCGTGCACACCGAACGAGGGTTCGCAACCCTGGTTCACAATCGTAAGGGATCCATAAGTCGAGTCACGAACCTGGCAGAGGGAACTTCTCAAAGGTACGGAGCAGCGTTCGATCGGTCAACGGTGCGATGTCCGTTTCGCTCAGAAGTTGGCCATTCTGCACGGGCTATGCCGTTTTGTGGGTCATGCAATCGCTCTCCGTGCCGCTCCTCCCTTCCACTCAGACCACGACCTTCGAGCCCCAGGTTCGTGCCCAGGTTCGTGCCGAAGTTCGTGATGATGTTCGCTCGTTCGTCGGCGGCACGCGATTCGTGTCGAACGACGACGCGCCGCGCACGCACGAAGCGCTCGGTGGCGAGTCCGCGCTCGTGGTGCAGGTCTGTTGCGAAGAGCGCGGTCGGCTCATGGAGAAGATCGAGGCCCGGATCGAGACCGAGCTCGCTGCCCGAGGCGCGAGCGCGCCCGGCATGGGCTCCGACGACGCGATGGACACCCTCCTGAGCGATCAGCTCTTCCGCGCGCGCAAGCTCGGTCATCGAGGGCTGTGTGTCTCGATCGTCGGACTCGAGCGCTTGGCCGCGTCGGTCGGCGGGCTCGATGCGATCGACGCGCGCGCTCTGCGCTTCTACGCCACCGCGAGCCGCGAGCGCCCAGTCGCGCTGTTGCTGCGGGACAGTGATCGCGCGCTCGTCGCGTTCGTCTCGCCCATCTCGCTCGTGGATCTCCTCGAGATGGGCGATCGCTCGCCAGAGCCCCCGCGCGCCGTTGCGCCAGAGCCCAAGATCGATCTCGCGTTCGAGCCAGAGCAAGTGCAGCGGGAAATGGATGCGGCCGAACCCGAGGCGCTCGAGCCAGAGCCGCTGGTGGCAGAGGAGCCCGCGTCGATGTCGCTCGCGGACGCGATCTTGGATCCCCCTGTGATGCGCGCCGTCCCCAACGTCGCCTTCAAGCCGTGGGTCGCGGCTCTGCATGCCGCGCGCGGACCGCAGCCGCTCGGCAGCTTCGAGCGCATCTTCGCCCAGAGCTACATGCCGTTGGCGAACGCGATCGCGAACGGGCTCAATGACGCCAACGCGATCGCTGCGCGCGACGAGTTCTCTCGGACGTTCGCGCGCTCGTACACAGATGCTTGCCCGACGTTCGCCGTCACCGGCAAGCGCCCCAAGATGGTGTTGGATTCACACGATCTCGCCAAGCGCTTCGCGCGTATGCACGGGGCGCGCACGACGCACCTTGTCCTCGTGGACGCCATGCGCTGGGACGTCGGCGCCATGGTCCGCGACGGCTTGGTCTCCATGCTCACTGGGAGGGCGACGCTCGCGGTCGAGACACCGCTGTTCTCCGCGCTCCCGACGGTGACGTCGCGACAGCTGGAGGGCCTCACGCGCGGCATCGACGCGCTTCGGCTCGCGCACGACGTAGACCGCGACGCTGATCCCGTGCGCGGACGAACCGCCGAGATGATCCGACGCGTGAAGGTCGGCTCGCGAGACGTCTTCAAGCTCGACGTGATCGAGGCAGGGCTCGCCAAGGCGCAAGCCCACGCGCTCGAAGTGCTACCGGAGCTCGCAAATCACGCCGCCGATGCGATCGCCAAGCACATCGCCACGCTCGCACCGCGCACCCTCGTGTTCGTGTTCGGCGATCACGGCTTCGTCGTCGACGAAGAAGGCGTCGCGCACCAAGGCGGCGCTGCCCCCGAAGAGGTCATCGTCCCATCGTTTGCATTCCTCACCACCGAGCTCCACTAGAAGGGTGGCGTCTTTCACCACCCTTCTACCTCGAGCTCGGGGATTTGTTAGAGCATCACTCCTATGCCGCCTTGAACGAGGAAGTTGATGTCGGTGCCGCTTGAAGAGAGCGTGAGGCCGTTGACGGTCGTCGCTGCGGTGCCTGGGACCCAAACGAACTCCGGCGACAGCTTGAAGAAGAACGTCTCGTTCACTCTGAGCAAGAAGCCAACGTCGAGGTCCAGCTCGAAGCCCGAGAACGAGGTCTTTGCGTCGTTGTTCTGATTGCCGGGGGAGGCCCACTGCCGCGACGCATAGCCTGCGCCGACTCGAGGCCAGATCGCGAAGCGTCCCTCGGGTCCGCCGATGGGGATCATCCAGCCCACGCGCGGGAGGATCGTGAAGTTGGTGGTGGTGGGCAGCGAGGTCGTGATCGTGGGGCTCTGCCCGGTCTGCTTGTCGTCACGTGATCCGCTCGTCGTCGAGATCTCCACGAGCCCGCCGATCGAGAGGTGATCGATCGGGAACCAGTCGAGCGAAGGCGCGAGCCAGAAGCTGGTGTACGCGTACGCGGTGGAGCCGCCCTGGCTCAACCCGCCAATGTTGAGGCTATCGTACGAGAGCTTGCTGTACGCGAAGCCGACGATGCCCGAGTAAGAGAACGCGCCGTTCGGGCTCGGCGCGGCGGAGGCGCGGAAGCCGGAGATTTGATCGAGAACGAACTGCCCTTTGCCGCCGGTCGGAGTGACAAGGTCGGCGGCATTCGCTGAAGCCGTTGCCATGAACGCTGCGAGACAAGCTGGCACTGCGACGCGTCGAATCATGACTGACTCTCCTTCGGGCTCGGAGCATACTGGAACTCGTGACCGCCGTCGCATTCGCTCGCGCAAAGGCCGAGAACGTGGAGCGCGCCAAGCTCGCTTTGGATCGCGCGCTCGGCACCTCGAAGCTGCTGGTCACCGAGGAGCGCTGCTTCGCGTACTCGCGCGACGACAGCTCGAACGTTGGAGCGGTGCCCGACGTCGTCGTGCTTGCAGAGAGCGCTGCCGACGTTCGCGCGACGCTGAGGATCGCGGCCGAGCACGACGTACCCGTCACGCCGCGCGCGGGCGGCTCGGGTCGAACGGGTGGAGCGGTGCCTGTCGCGGGCGGCATCGTGCTGGCGAC
>JANYHY010000220.1 GCA_025362165.1 Myxococcales bacterium
CGCACAGCGCGCGCTCCATCTCTTTTTTGGTGAACTGAGCGACATCCATGACGAGCGTGCTCACGCTGCCTTCTTCCATGCGCGGGGAGGGGAGGCGCGCGAGCCGAAGGTACTCCTCGCTGAGGTTCTCCAGCCGGCCAACCTCCCGCGCGATCGCGCTCAACAGGACCTTGGCCTCTGCGTGTTTGTCGTCTTGCGCGAGCTCCTCCTCGAGCAACTCCACATTGAGGCCGATCGCCGACAATGGATTACGGATCTCATGCGTGACGTGCGCGGCCATCTTGCCTATGGCGGCCAGTCGCTCGTTGGCGACAGCCTGGCTCTGCGCCTTGCCGACCGCGCCGACCATCTGCTCGAACGCGGCGGACAGCTCGCCGAGTTCGTCATCCGAAGCGCGAACGTCCTTGGGCGTGAGATCGCCTCGCGCGACTGCTCGAGCGCGGGATGTGACGTTGGTGAGCGGCGCCAAGAGCCGCCTCGTGTGCACGCTCACCGCCACGCCCACGCCCAACGTGAGGAGGGCGAGCAAGCCGAGCGCGTAGATGGATCGCAGCTCACGCTCACGCGCGTCGGCCGAGAGAGCATCCATCGAAGAGCCGAGGCGGTCGGAGAGACTGTGCAGCCGTTTGTCAGCGTCGTACTCGATAGACCCGAGCGAGATCACGATCGAGTTGATGGCGTTCTTGTCGCCGTCGTCGATCGCCGAAAACAGCCGCTCGCGCTCGGTCTTGTCCGCATCGAGGGCGGCCTCGGTCGCATCCAGCTCCGTCTCGAGATCATGCGCGAGCGCGAGCGTCGTAGGACCACCGACCACGTTGAGTTGCGTGAGGGCTGCGCGGGTGTCGAGGAATTTTGCGCGACGCGCCGAGGCGAGCGTACCGAGCAAGAGCCGCGCGGAGATCGGATCGCGCTCGTCCGGGATCCCATCGACCAGTGTCGCGATCGTCGCCTGCGTCGCGCGGAGCTGACCGAGCTTCAACGCCACCGGGACGTAGCCGTTCGAGAGCTCGTCCGAGTCGCGCGCTCCTCGGCGCTGCGCCACGACGCTCCACCCGACGGTCACCGCGAAGGCCAAGAGCGTCACCGCGAACGAAGCCAAGACACGCGTCGCGATGGTGCGCCGAGCCTCACCCCCCTGGGTAGCCAATGTAGGCGCGCGCTGGACGAAGGCTTTTGTCTCGCTCATCAGAACATGCCGTGCCAAGTCGAGAGCCCGAAAGGGCGAGGGACTTGAGCCGCTTGACGTGAGAAGGGAGCACGAAGGGCGACCGCAATCATGAACGCAACGAAGCCTGACACCGAAGGGCCGCGTAGGGAAATAATGCGGCAAGCCATGCACAAGTCTTTTGCGCTACGACGGACGCTTACCTCTTGCACACTCCTGCGCTCTTGCGCCCACTCACCAACGTCCAGTTCGCTCTCGGTAGTGGTGAGGTCATGACTTTCATGGTCTACTGTAACGGTGGGCCTTTCGTGGGCCCACGGAATCGAACCCAGGGAGCCTTCGCTTGACCAAGCTACTCGCGATGCCGGGCGAGGGGGAACGGCTAGATCGTTTCGAGCTCGTCGCCGAGATCGCTCAAGGCGGTATGGCGACGGTCTACCTCGCGCGCCTCGTCGGTGTTGGCGGGTTCAAGCGTTTCGTTGCGATCAAGCGGCTCCACGCGCACCTCGCCCAAGAGCAAGAGTTCATCGAGATGTTCCTCGACGAGGCTCGCATCGCTGCGCGCATCCACCATCCCAACGTCGTCCCGATCCTCGAGATCGGCGAGAACAGCGGCGCCTACTACCTGGTCATGGAGTACATCGAGGGCGACACCGCAGGCCGGCTCGTCGCGCGCGCCGCCGGTCGTCAGCAGCGGCTCCCGCCCGCGATCACTGCGCGCATCATGCTGGACTCGCTCACCGGCCTGCACGCCGCGCACGAGCTACGCGACGACAATGGCCAGCTTCAACATGTCGTGCACCGTGATGTCTCGCCGCAGAATCTCCTCGTCGGCGTGGACGGCGTCGCACGCATCACGGACTTCGGCGTCGCGCGCGCGGCGGCGCGACTCACGAGCACTCGCGGCGGGCAGGTCAAAGGCAAGCTCGCGTATCTGTCACCGGAGCAAGTGAGAGGCACCGAGGTCGATCGCCGAGCGGACGTCTTTGCTGCCGGAATCGTGATGTGGGAGCTGTTCACGAGCGAGCGTCTGTTCAAGGGCGAGGCGGACGCAGACACACTCTTTCGCATCGTCGCCGCCGAAGTGCCGAGCATGCGCGCGATTCATCCGCAGGTCCCGCCTGCGGTCGAGGCCGTGTGCTTGAAGGCCCTCGCGCGAGATCCGAAGGATCGCTGGCAGACCGCGCAGGACTTCGCCGAGGCCCTAGAGAACGCAGGCCGCGCGACGGCGTGTCTCGCGAACATTCGAGAGACCGCTACGTACGTCAACGAGATCCTCGGTCAGGACATCTCCGCGCAGCGCGACATCGTGCGCGCATGGCTGGCGCGTAGTGAGAGCCGGAGCGGGGTGGCGCCGTCGATGGCAGGTCAGGTGCCCCGCCCTGCGGATGGGTCGGGTGCACAAAAGCAACTCGCCGTCGCCTCTGGCGAACGACAACAGCTGAGTGGATTGGCTGCGCCAGCCCCAATTCGACCCGCGACGCAGCCCTTCCAACAGGTCCCGCAACAACAGCAACAGCAGTGGCAAGCTCCTCCACAGCCGCCACGACCCGCCGCGCCACAAGCGCCCATGCGCGCGCCGCAGATGTCCGTTCCGACGACGCGCGAGATGTCGCCGCCGGGAGCTCACCTCACCTCACTCGCGGACGACGACGAAGACATCGCGACGCGCGTCGATCAG
>JANYHY010000642.1 GCA_025362165.1 Myxococcales bacterium
AAGGCGATGGTCGAAGTCAAGTAAGCGCGACGGCTGTCTGTTGCTACCAGCGATGATAGGCAGGGTGACCGGGCTTGACCGCGACGAAGGTGCCGCGACAGGTCGCTGTCACCTTCCCGTTTGAGGTGATCGTCGCCTCCACCGTGGCACGATCGTGGGTCGACTCGACCACGCGAGCCTCGAGATGCAGCACGTCATCCACTGGCGTGGGGCGCTTGAGCGTGACGTGAAAGTCCGCGGTGACGGTGCACGGCGGTGTCTCCGCGCTCGCCTTCTTCATCAAGTGTATCGACGCCGCCCAATTGGAGTGACAGTCGAGCAGCGCGCCGCAGATCCCTCCGTTCAGGACCCCAGGGAACGCGAGGTGGTGCGGCTCGGGCTTCCAATCACAGACGAACGAGCCTGACGCGTCTTCGAAGCTGCGGATCTTGAGCCCCTTTGGGTTCGCGACTCCGCAGCCAAAGCACTCGTTCTGTGGGGCGTAGCGCTCTTGGAACGAAGGCTCAATCATGTACTTCGCATCTACTTGGCTTCTACTTGGCGGACTTGGCGGGTTTCTTCGCCGCGGTCTCGGCCTTCTTTGCGCGCCACGCGGCGAGCTTCTTGGTGCGGCGTGCCTTCTGTTTGTTGCGCTTCGCGGGCTCTTGGGGAGTGCTCATGGCGCGCAACCTACTTGCGAGCAAAGCCTGGGTCAACGTGATGGAGGCACCGCGGCGATCGACGCTGTCCCGTCTGGGTTGGTGTTGTCGAGCGTCGAGAGCCAGCTCTCGATTCGATCAGCGGCGAGCTCGCTCCAAGGCATCTGCCCGAAGCGCGTGAGCAAGTGGGGGGTGTGATCGCCGGTGCGACGGCTGTCACCGAACTCTGCGCGCGCAGCGTCGAGCGCCTTCACCGCGTCGTCCCAACGCTCCTCGACGTTAGCGAGCCACGCTTGGGTGAGGTGACGGTGTTGGCGCGGCTCGGCCTCGTCCACCATGACCGCTTCGCACTCCGACAAAATGCGCTTGGCGTTGAGGGCTTCGGCGCTCTTGCTCGCGTGAGGTGGCGACACGCGCGCGTGCGACACCTGCGCGAGCAGCAGTCGGCCTTCGACGACGCCCCACGGATCTTTCAGCTTGTCGTAGAGGCGCGCGGCGACGGCGGCGTGTGCGCTCGCGGCGTCTGTGTCTCCAGTGTCTAAGCCGATCATCGTGAGCAGCCGCTCGCACGCGCCCTCGCCGCGCGGGTTGGAGAGCTCGCGGAAAGACGCGCGCGCTGCGAGGGCGTAGCGGCGCGCCTCGTCCATCTCGAACGCTCGGTGGTGCGCATGACCGAGCACGACGTCGCACTGCGCGATGCCGAGCCGATAGCCGATGCCGTCGAACTCCGCGCGCGCCTCGAGGAGCAGTTCGCGGGAGCGGCGATAACCTCCGCCGGCGGTAGAGATCATCGCGAGTAAAATCAGGCACTGCGCGCGTCCGAGCGGATCGCCAATGACGAGGCAGCGCGCGCTCGCGTCGTGCAACAGCGTGCGCGCACCCGAGTGGTCACCGAGCAGGTAATCGATCTCGCCGAGCACCACCTTGGTCTGGGCGATGCCCGCCTCATCTCCCAGGGACTCGAACAGCGCGAGGCTCTGACCCGCGAGCTCGCGTCCGCGCGCAGGCTGACCACGATCGCTCGCGATGTGCGCCAAGAGCCGCCGCGCGTGCGCCTCGTGAACGCGATCGTTGGCGCCCTCGAAAGCCTCGCACGCGAGCGTCGCCTGCGCCTCCGCCTCTGTGATCTTTCCGATGTGTCGCAGCGCCTCCGCGCGCCAATAGGAATACTCCGCTGCGGTCGCGCCTGACACGCGCCCGTCCAGCAGCTCGAGATCGCGCAGCGTCGCCGCCGTATCGCGACCGCGCCGCCACGCTCCCTCGATGAAGCGGAACATGAGACGCGCTGCGAGCTCGTCGTCTCCGGCGCGCAACAGGTTGGTGACGCGGTGCTTCATGATGCGGCGCGATCCGACGGCGGGGTGCTTTGCGAGCGCGTCCGCGGCGAGCCGGAAGATCGCCGCGTTGTCGTTGCGCTCTTGGAGCCGGCCCATCAAGTGCTCTTGCAAGAGCGCGTGCGGCCAGCGGTACTGATCGTTGGCGGACTGCAAGAGGATCTGCGCGCGCGTGAGCGCGACGATCGCGTCGCGCGCGTCCATGCCGAGCGCTGTCACGAGTGACTTCAACACGTCACCTCGAATGTCCTCACCGAGAGCAGCGGCGGCGTACGCGGCCAGACGCAGCTCTGTCGGAACCGCGCGCAATCGCTCGTCCCAGAGATCCGCGGTTGTGATGGCGCGGCCTTCGAGCGCGTCTTGCGGCACTCTGTACCGGCCCGAGTCGAGCGTGAGGTACCCGCCGCCGGCCCACGCATACAGGAGCTGCAGCGCGAACAGCGGGTTGCCTCGGCTTTGTGCGACGCCTCTCTGCACGGCGTCCTCGTGGAGCGGAAGCGTCGCCTTCAACAGCGCCTGCGTCTCCTCTTGAGCGAGCGGCTTGAGCTCGAGCACACGCCCACCCCAGTCGCTCATCATCGCTTCCATACGCAGCGCCGCGTCGAGATCGGTCGCCAGCGCCTCGCTGCGCGCTGTCGCGACGGCGAAGATGCGCAGCTTGCTCGTGGTGCGGCGGAGGCGCGCGAGCATCTCGAACGTGTTGGGCGACGACAGATGAAGATCGTCGAACCACAAGAACACGGGCCGATCGTGGCCGACGTGCTCCAGCACTTTCTGGATCACGACCCAGCGCAGCTCAGGAGTGTCCAGCACGAAGCGCTTACCCGACGGACCGAGCGGCGACATCGTGCCTGGTGGTGTGGGCCTCAGCCACTCTGCCGTTGCGGCGACCCACGTGAGCGCTGCGTCGTCTTTGGGATCGACCTCCCAGCGCTGGATGAGCGTCTGTTCGACTTGCGTTCGGTCCGCGCCTTCCAGGCCGAAGAAGTTGTTCACCGCGCCCGTCACGCCGTCGAGCGGTGTCGCTATGCGCCCGTAGCGCGCGCGAAGCGGCACCATCGTTCCCTGCTCGTGCACCTGCTCGTAGAGCCACTCGGCGAGGCGGCTCTTGCCGACGCCCGCTTCACCGATCATCGCGACCATCTTGCGGCTATCGTCCGTGCCCGGCACGGAAGCGCCGACTTCACGCATCGCTTGCCACAGCTCTGCGCGCTCTGGCTCGCGAGCGACGAGCGGTGCTTGTCGCAAACCGAGCAGACCAGGCGCGAGCGAGCGCGCAGAGGCGATCGCGTGACCGAGCGCGGGGCGTGACGAAGCCGGCGCCACTCGCGGAGAGAACCGCGGCGTCATCGCCATCGCCTGCTCGAACGTAGGTTGATCCTTCGGCCGAAAAGCCTCCCAAGCGCGACGCGCGTCTGCCGCATACTCGAAGCGATGCCACGGCTTCTTCGCGAGGAGCCTCTGCACGAAGCCGCTCACTCCAGGCGGCACTTCGGCCGGGAGCTCGAGCGCGGGCACTGGAGTCCGCTTGTGGGCACGAAGCACGTCTTGCGCGCTCCCCTCGAACACCTCACGCCCGACGAGCACGCGATACATGATGCAGCCGAGCGCGTAGAGATCCGTCGAAGGCCCGACGAGCGAAGCTGCGCGTCGGATTTGCTCGGGTGCGACCCAACCGACAGTCCCTGCCCCCGAGTGCATCGAGCCTGAGGGTGCGGGCGCGCCGTCCAGTCGCGAGTCATGATGCGGATGCCGGAGCCACGCGAGCCCGAGGTCCAAGATGTACGCGCGCGGTCCCTT
>JANYHY010000256.1 GCA_025362165.1 Myxococcales bacterium
AGCGAAGACCATCATCGCGGACGCGGGGACCAAGCTCCCGGACACTCCTGCGCTCGAGCGCGCTCTCGGCGAGTTCTTGGCCGGGCAAGGCCAGTTCGACGACGCCGTCATACGCTACTTGCGCGCGACCGAGCTCGATCCAGTGGATCTGGCGACGCGCTTCAGGCTGGGCGTGACGTATCGACGCATGCGCAAGATGGATGACGCGAGCGCGCAGTTCGACCAAGTGCTCGCGGTGGACAAGGACTACCCAGGACTCTCTCTCGAGCGCGGACTTCTGTACGAGGAGAGCGGTGACACGGAGAAGGCGCTCGAGCAGTTCAAGAACGCTCTGGCCAAGGCGCCCGACGATCCGGACTTGATGCTCAGAGTCGGCGCGGCGTACGTCGCGATCGATCGACCCGACGACGCGCTGCCGATGCTGCGCAAGGTGTTGGAGAAGCGCGCCAACAGCGCCGAGGCGAACCACTACTTGGGACGCGCTCTCTTCGCAAAAGGTGGGACGAGCGGAGCCGAGGCGACCAGGTACCTCAAGCGCGCGACCGAGCTCGATCCGAACCGCGCCGAGTATCACCTCTATGTCGCGTGGGCGGCGAACGAGTCCAACAGCCGCGAGGCCCTCGGCTCGGCGTCAGACGAGATCGACAAGGCGATGAACCTCGACAAGCTCAACGGAGACATCTGGTGGCAGCGCGGCGTACTCGAGCGCAAGCAAGGACGCGTCGAGGACGCGATGAAGGATCTCAAGCGCGCGCTGGAGCTCAAGCCCACGCGCATCGACGCGCACGCCACGATGGCCGAGTGCCTCGAAGACAAGAACGACACGCAGAGCGCGCTCGTCGAGTGGCAGAAGGCCGTCAGCGGAGACGACAAGAAGCCGACGTGGCGCTACCGATACGGCAAGTTGTTGCTGGATCGCGGATCGGCGAGCGAAGCGGTCAAGCACCTTGCGTTCGCGGCAGCGGAGGCCGAGAAGATGGACGTGCACCCTGGCTGGTACGCCGATGTGCAGTTCCAAGCGGCCGAAGCGTATCGACGAACCGGACAACGCAAAGAGGCCATCGAGCGCTTCAAGCGCTTCCTCGAGGTCGCCCCGACCAGCAGCCCAGATCGACGCGACGCGATCGCCGCGCTGAGCGATCTCGGCGCGCCCTACGGCGGCCAATAGCCAATTGATGCCGCCTACGGCGGACATCAACGGCCTTCGGCGTAGCGGAGGTGCCGATGGCACGCCCCAGTAGTCACTGTCGCAGCAGCAACACAGCGCCGCGAGACCACGCGGTCTCTTGCTCGAGCGCGAGGCCGTCGGAGACGATCCTCGTCCTCTGAGTCATGGAAGTCCCTGCCCACGGGATTCGGTAGGTCGCTCGCGTCGCCGAGTCGTCGATCTCTCCAATGCTCTCGTAGAGCTCTTTCGGTCCGATGAGCGGGCGCTGCTCTCCTGACATTCGAATCGATCGACCATCATCGCCGATCGTGATCACCTCTCGACTACGCATTAGCGTAATGCCCAATCGAGATACTTGCGTCGTGTGCAAGTAATCGCGGCCCGAAGCGCGCAGTGTCGTTTTCATCATGAAGTGGCTGATCCGAGCCGCCGCGCGCAGCATGAAGGGAACTCCGCGCGCTGCTGTGGCGTCGGTGAGGTGGAGCGTGAGCAGGCCCGACCAGTCACCCACCAGCGATCCGTAGTATCGATCGGCCGAGCCTCGATGCATCACATGAGATCGTAACCCGATAAGCGCACGTCAGAAGGCTCCAACAATCGGCTATATGGATCTCTCAATGCCGAGGACGCCGCTCGCTCCCGAAGACGCCGCGCGGCTGCACATGGACTTGCCGGAAAACCGGATGATCATCGTGGCGGCGCTCGAGCTCGAGGGGTCGCTCGATCAAGAGGCGCTCTTGGCGGTGGTGCGTGATCGACTCCTCGGTCATGCGAGATTTCGACAGCGCGTCGTCGAGTCGGCGTTCGGCCTCGGCGTGCCGCTTTGGGAAGAAGACCCGCACTTCGAGCTGGTGCGTCACCTGCATCGTCACCTGGACGATGGTCGTCCTCTGTTGGTTCGAGTCGCGGAGATCGCCAATCGGGAGCTGGTGCGCGATCGGCCGCTCTGGGAGATGCACGTCGTGGAGACAGAGGGTGGAGACGTGCTCGTCGCGCGAATCCACCACGTGGTGGCCGACGGCGCTGGCCTGGTGCACCTCTTGAGAGACCTCGCGGGTGAGCCGCCACGACAAGAGAGGAGCCCGAGGAGCGAGCAGAAGCGCAAGCGGCGAGGGCTCCGCTTGCGTCGGCTGGTCGGCGGGATCACCGCTGCGACGCGCCTCCTGCGCTCTGGATCTGATCCGCGATCGACGCTCACGGGTGAGCTCGGTACAGACAAACACCTCTGCGCGTCCGCGACGCTCTCGCTCGAGACACTCCATGAGGCCGCTCGCGCGCGCGGCGTGACCATCACCGAACTGCTGCTCTCGTCGATCGCCGGGGCGCTGCGTGAGCGCGTAGACGGAAGAGTCGTGCACGCGCTCGTCCCCGTCGCGCTCCAGACCAACGACGACACTGACGCAGGTAACCGCTACATCTCGGTGTTCGTGCCTCTGAGAGTTGCGCTCGAGGACGGTGGAGCTCGCGTTCGCGACGTCGCCCATGAGCTCCGCGAGCTGCGTGCGCGCCACCAATCGATCTCGTCGAGCGTGCGTTTGACGAGCGCCGCGGGCGCGACGACCGCGCTGATCGAGCGCGCTTTCGTGCGCCTCTTCTCGAAGCGCGCGACGCTGATGGTCTCGGTCGTGCGAGGGCCAAGCCACCCGCTCCGCTTGGCAGGCGCGACCGTGCGCGACGTCACTGTGTGGGCACCTGTCCCAGGGACGATAGCGTTGGGCGTGACGCTCATGAGCTATGCGGGCCGAGTGCGCCTAGGGCTCAACACTGACGCAAAGGTCGTCCAACATCCGGAGTCGATCTTGAACGACGTGCTGCGTGAGCTCTCTCAGAGCAGCGCCTAACGGTCAACGCCGCAGCGACAAACCTACGAAGGGAGTCGCGACTGTCTCTGCGCCATTGAGTCCAATGTATGTGCCTGCGTCGATCTGAACGTCTCGCGTGATCGCCCACAGCGCGCCAGCGCCGAGCGCGATGTCCCAACCCGTCGCGTAGACGTCGACGAAGACCCGAAACTCTCCCGCGACCGTCCACGTCAGCGCGCTCGCGAGCACCACCGCAGCCAACGGCTTCTGCTTGGTGCTGATCAACAGCCCCGTGTTCACCTCGAGCTCGAACCGCGCGGGCAGCTCCCAGCCCCAGAAAACAAGGCCTCCCGCGCGTAGGGCCTGCGCCGGAGCGAACGGCGCGAACACCGTAGGAACCAGCGTGATGTGCGGGCGAGCGCCCTTCTCATGCAGCACGTTGAACTTCAAACGCGCGTTGAGCGGACCTGGCGATTGCAGCTTGCTCGTGTCCAAGTCGAAGGTCGCGTGTCGCATCGCGAGCTGTAGATCGACCCGAGTCTGGAGCCCCATTCGATAGCTGTTCTCGAAGAAGCCGAGCAGTGGCCCGCGCGCGCCCGGCGGAGCGCCGATCCTGCCACCGAGCTCGAGACTGACGAGCGCCATCTCCACCTGCGTGTGACCTGCGGGCATGACGTGAGGCGTGTCGGTCTGATGCGGCCGGTCCGTGTCGATGACCTTCAGGCACGCGTCGGGCAGTGGATGAAAGACAGAGTGCGAGCCCTGACAGCGCGGGTCTTCCTCGTCTGCATCCGCCCAACTCGACGACAAGAGCACGCTCGTGACGAACAGTGCGCGCGCCAACATGGATGGCGAGATACTATTAGAGAGAACAACAAGACGCGCGCGAAGATCAGAAAGAAGAGTGAGCAGATTGATCGTTTTACCGTCTTGGGCCCACTGTGGCGGCATGAAGACGGTTTGTCGTGTCCTCTTGCCTGCGATCGTCCTATTCGCCTGCAGCCGTTCAGGATTGGAAGCGGACCTCGACGCGAGCACTACCGACGTCACGTGCGCGACCTGCAAGTCGATGCCAGCGAGCTGCGGAGCGTTCGATGACGGCTGCGGCAAGACATTGCATTGCGGGAGCTGCGTCGCGCCGCAGACGTGCGGTGGCGGCGGGACGTCGAACAAGTGCGGCTGCCAGCCCTCCACCTGCGGCGCGCTCGGCGATGACTGCGGCAACGCGCTCGATGGATGCGATGGCGTGCTGTCGTGCGGCGCGTGCCCACCGGGCGAGATCTGCGGCGGCGCGGGAGCGAACAAGTGCGGGCAGAAGCCGTGCACGCCGACGAGCTGCAAGGCGCTTGGGGCCTCGTGCGGCAAGGTCTCTGACGGCTGCAGTGACGTCCTCGACTGCGGATCTTGCGCGCTGCCTAGCACCTGCGGCGGAGGCGGAGTCGCCCACCAGTGCGGCTGCACGCGCGCAACTTGCCAGGCTCTCGGCGCCTCGTGCGGAGTCGTGGACGACGGTTGCGGCGGGACGCTCGATTGCGGAGCGTGCACGGGCCCTCAAACTTGCGGCGCGATAACTGTCAATCAGTGCGGCTGCGTACCCGTCAATTGCGGCACTATCGACGCGCACTGCGGCACGATGCTGGACGGCTGCGGCGGACTGTTGAACTGCGGAAGCTGCAATCATCGCAAGGTGTGCATCGGCTCCGGCCCCGCCAATTGCAGCGAAGAGGGCGAGACCTGCAGGCCCACCAACTGCGCACGCATCGGCGCCACCTGCGGACCCGCCGCAGACGGCTGCGGAGGACTACTCAACTGCGGCCCATGCACAAACCCCCAAACGTGCGGCGGCGGCGGAGTCGTCAATCACTGCGGCTGCACCCCAACCACCTGCGACGCCCAAGCCGCAACCTGCGGCGCGATCAACGACGCCTGCGGCGCAAAACTAGATTGCGGACTATGCCCTAATGGCAAGTCATGCGTGAACAACACCTGCACAAAATAGCAATCACTGGCATAGCCGACATAACCCTCTTCTCCCCCACCGCTACCTGTCGCCAAGACCGGCAGCGGCGCGGTGCTTTTCCTTGGGACGCCGACCCAGACACTTCATCAATCAACAGTAGTCCGAACCCCGCAAGCCGCGCACAGTCGGCGGCCCAAGGGAAAGTACTGCGACGTGCCGAGCCCTAACCTCCCCGCCGACAGGTACCCCCTTCTAACAGCCTGGACGGTGTGGTGGTGGGACCGTCCCATAGATCGCGACCGCCCATCGACCAGGGTCGTCGATCTGCGGCACGGTCGCGTCCACACCGGCGTCTTGGACGGTGGGAGCCGCAGTCGCGTCGGCGCCGCCGTCATCGGTCCAAGCGATGCCGAGCGCTCCGAACGTGATCACTCCTGCGCAGACGACAAGCTTGCGCGCGCCGCAGAACGGACACTTGAAGTCACTCGAGCGACAGTGCCGCCGACACGATCTACACGCGAGCAGGGAACTCGGCATGTCGAATTACCTAGCGGACTCGGTGAGCGACCTGTCGCGGAGTTGGCGGCTCACAGCCTTGTTCTCTCAGGGGCAGCCGACATGAAAGACGGCGAGCCCCGTTTGCGCGAGGCCGAAGATCAGGAACCCGTCGCCAACGGCGACGATCGTCTGGGCGGCGCACGGCGCACCAAAGGCCGGTGTGAGCGCTGTCCCGAGCAACGAGCCGCTCGTGTCGTACGCCCCGTACGCAATGCCGGCGTCGCCGGGCGACCAGGTGAACGCGAACGACGAGAGGCCGCCAGCCACGCTCGCGGGGCTGCCGGTGGTGCACGTCGTGTTGCCGATATTGAGCGGTAGACCCGTCGAGCCAGTAGCTATGGCTCCTCGCACGGCGCCCGCGTCCGGATCGATCCAGTCAGCACCCACCACGTCGCTGGAAGCCGCCACTCCCGCGAACCCGAACGGAATGCCGGCCGAGAAACCGATCGAGCCCTTGGTCTGGAGGTCAGGTCCCAAGCGGTTCACACGCAACGTGGAGTTGGCCGTCACCAGATAACCGCTCGACGTCGCGGTCACGATGGGGTTGGCCTCGTTGTTACCGATCATGACTGGCGAGCCGATCGCCTTGGCATCCGACCCGAGTCGCTGCACGTTCACGGTAGGGAGAGGTTGACCCGGTGCCGAGTACGCGACGACGAAGCCCGAGACGCCGTACGCGATGGAGCCGCCCCCCGCTGGCGCAATCGAGATCCCCGGCGTGACGGCGCCGGTCGCCATCGAGATGGACGAACATCGCATCGAGATCGAGGGGGTCGTCATCGAGCACACTATGTACACGTGTCCGTCGGTCGCCGCGCCGACCCCCATGAAACCGTCAGGCTGCGTGACGCCCGCGACGGTGACCCGGTCGAGAAGGCTGCCGCCTTGCGTGAGACGCTGGAGCTCGACGGAGCTTTGAGGGAGCTGCGCATGGATGTAGACGACCGCCGCTTCCGTTCCGCCATAGGTTGCGGCGATCTGCGGGCCGACGACACCGGCGTCGACTGTGATGGGCCCAGCGGTGGTGATCGTCGGTGACGCACACGCGGCGTGGACTGGAAAACTCTGGCCTGCGTCTGTTGAAGTGCTCGCCTCTGAGCCTCCGTCGGGCGGACTGGTGCCCGAGGTTCCGCAACGCACGAGGAGCAGTGCGCCCGCGCATGCGGTGCCCGCGACAACGACCCCGATTCGCACTCACAAGAGATACCACGGCGCGGCCGAGTCAACTCACTACGAATTGACGATGGGCAGTCTCCGCGGGACATGGGACGGAGGCGCGTCGATGTTCTCTACGACGATCTCGAATCGCCCGTGATCGAAGGGCTTTCCCGGTGCGGCTTCCACTGGCACCAATCGCTCACGCAGGCCGCGTGATTGATGCTCCAACGCTCTGTGGTGACAATACGGGTTATTGCCGGAGCGACCGAAGAACACATGGCTCGTCCAAGTGCAGCCAGCGCGGCATTCGTCTGCGTAATAGCAGTCTCTGCAGAAGCCCCAGAGATCATCCACAGTGCGATCTCGATTGATGCGTAATTCGCGCGTGTTCGCCCAGATGTCTTCCAATGAGCGGTCTCGAATGCGCCCGCCCGTATACGATTGAGTCGGCAATGAAGGGCAGCCTTTGATGGCGCCGTCGCTCTCGATGCCAAGCGCGCGAGTCCCAGCGGGGCATCCGCTCCAATGTAGTGCTCCGCCGTCCACGCCTCGATTGCGCAGTACGGACTCGAACGGACCATAGTAGCCAATGTTGTTTGCAGGCCAAACGCGAACGCCCCGCTCCAACGCCGTGACCGCGAGCGCGCCGAGCTTGGGATACAGGTCAAGCAGCTCATAGGGTTGAAATAGCCACTCTGGACGATCGGCCGCGCGTCCCATCGGGACCGTGAGCTGAATCTGCCAACCGCGCGCGCGTTTGTCCGCGATCAAATCCAAGACTGAAGACAAATCTGGATTGCTCAATCGATTGAGCTGCGTATTGGCGTGAACGGGGACGCCTGCGTCCGTCAAGACGTCCAATGCGGCGACCGCTGCGTCGAAGCTTCCCCGCAATCCGCGCTGTCGATCGTGAGCCTCGCGCATTCCGTCGATCGACACTGACACGCCGACGAGGCCTGCTTGCTTGGCCTGTCGCGCTCGCTCGGCGTTCATCCCGCGACCGCCGGTGGTCATCGAGCACTCCATGCCATGATCGGTGATCGCCCGCGCGATGATGTGCCAATCCGGCCGCAAATAGGCCTCTCCACCGATCAGCGTGACCTCGCGCGCTCCGAGAGCGGCGAGCTGCACGACCATGTCGAGGGCCTCCGCGGTGGAGAGCTCGTCGTCTCGCGGCTTGCCTGCGCGCGAGCCGCAATGACCGCACGACAAGTCACACTTGAGCGTGAGCTCCCAAACGACATACACCGGCGCGGCAGAGCTCATCCCCCAGAGTCGCTGGCGTCCTTCGATCCATCCGAGGCGTCCGCAGCGTCCACTGCGGCATCCACTCCGGAGTCGTGGCTTGCGTCGCCGACTTGCACGTCCGGTTTGTCGAGACCGCTGTCGCGCACTCCGTAGTCCGACGGCATCCCATACGCGCACCCAAGCCCGACCGTCATCGCCGTAGCTCCCGCAAGCGTCGCGATAATGCCTTTCCCAGGAGCCCGAGTGCGCGCCCCACAAAACGGACAAGCAACCTCAGCAACCTTGACGTGACGCGCGCAAGTCGAGCACCGAAACAAACTCATTCTCAACACACTACCACAGTACCCACTCCCTCGACGACCTCGCGCGACATGCGAATCGATCAACGACGCAACCCCTATTTCCCCCCCAGCTACCTGTCGCCGAGACCGGCAGCGGCGCGGTGCTTTCCCTTGGGACGCCGACCAGACACTGCATCAAGCGATCGTAGAACTGACCTCACACGTCGGCGCAAAGGAGGCGGCCCAAGGGAAAGTACTGCGACGTGCCGAGCCCCAACCTCCAACCGACAGGTACCCCCACTTTCCTGCTAACTTTGCCTCGTTGAGGCTCCATCCCACACGACCCACGTTTCACGTTGCGCTCTGCGGCGCTGCGTTGCTCGCGCTCGGGATAGCGTCTCGGCAGGCGCCGATTTGCGGGTTTGGGGCTGCGATGATCGCGGCGGTCGCGCTCGGTCGTGCGGTCGCGCTGGCTTCTGTGACGCGTCTGCGTGCGAGCGGCTTCGAGATGGTGTGGAGCACTCCCAAGCGCGTGATCCGCGCGGCTCGCGGCGCCACCGTGGAGATCGAGGCGGAGCTCCGCAATCGAAGCACGGACGACATGCGCGGAGTCTCTCTGCGCGCGGTGTCGTCGAGCATGCTGGAGACCACCATCTCTCCTGCGATCGTCGATCTACCCGCGGAGAGCCGAGTGTTCGTCAA
>JANYHY010000257.1 GCA_025362165.1 Myxococcales bacterium
CGAGCCGCAGGGGAGCTCATTGGAGATGCCGGCAAGCGGCACGAGCATGGGTCAGTACACGGCGGAGCTCGTGCTCGACTTGCACAAGAGCGGCCCCGTACACCCCGTATTTGGGCTCGGATTCGGCCTCGTTCACATCGCCAAGAACGACGCGAGCGGAGACGCAGCGATCGGCACGGCGCGCCTCGGGCTCGAGTATGCGTTGGGTATCGAGGACGCCGACGTGCGGCTCGGGGTCTCTGTGCTCGGCGCGATGCCCGGCGTCTCGGATCGCGAGATCTCGAATCTTCGCGCCTACGGCATGGTCAACGCGAGCATCGCGATCGGCTTCTAGTTGGAGTAGCAGTCCAGGGCGTGTCGATAGAAGAGGCGGTCCGGCAAGCTTGCGACGCTGCGCGCTCGGCGTCGCCCGCGCTCGCCAAGGCGACGCGCGAGCAGAAGGACGCGGCGCTCCAAGAGATCGCCGCTCGCTTGCGCGATGACGCCGCGGACGTGATCGCTGCGAACACCGAGGACGTCGCCGCCGCCAAAACGCGCGGACAGAAGGCGTCCCTCATCGATCGCCTCGCGCTAGACCTGGGGCGCATCCGGGCGATCGCGGACGGCGTCGAGGTGATCGTGTCGCTCCCCGATCCCGTGGGCGAAATCGTCGCCCAATACGATCGTCCCAACGGGCTGCGCGTCTCGCGCACGCGCGTGCCGATCGGCGTCGTCGCGATGGTCTACGAAGCGCGACCCAACGTGACTGTGGAGGCGAGCGCCCTGACGTTGAAGAGCGGCAACTCAGTCGTGCTTCGTGGTGGCACGGACGCGGAGCGCACGAACGCCGCGCTGGCCAAGATCGTTCGGACCGCGATCGGCGCGCGTGGTCTGCCCGAAGATGCGGTCGTCGTGTTGCCCAGCTCGCGCGAGTCCGTGCGGGCGCTCGTGGGCACCCCAGGTCGCGTCGATCTCGCGATCCCGCGCGGAGGCGAGGGCTTGATCCGCGAGGTGGTGGAGCATGCACGCGTCCCTCTCGTCCTTCACTACAAGGGCGTCTGTCATGTGTATGTCGACGCGGGCGCGGACGTCGAGATGGCGGCGAAGATCGCGGTGAACGCGAAGCTCTCTCGCCCCGGCGTCTGCAACGCGATGGAGTGCTTGCTCGTTGACGAAGCGGACGCAGCGCGCCTCTTGCCGCCGATCGCCAAGGCCCTCATGGACAACGGGTGCGAGCTGCGTGGGTGCGTCAAGGCGAGGGCGCTCGTCCCTACGATGAACGAGGCTCATGAAGAAGACTTTGGCTTCGAGTTCTTGGACGCGATCTGCGCCGTACGCGTCGTCTCTGGTCTCGATGGCGCGCTCGAGCACATCGCGCGCTACGGCTCGCAGCACACCGAATGCATCGTCACGCGAGACGCCGCGCGAGCCGAGAGGTTCAGGTTGCAAGCAGACGCGGCGTGCGTCGTCGTCAACGCCTCGACGCGCTTCCACGACGGCGCAGAGCTCGGCCTGGGTGCTGAGATAGGCATCGCGACGAGCCGACTTCACTGGCGCGGACCGATGGGCCTCGAGGCGCTCACGACGATGAAATGGACGATCGAGGGCGACGGCCAAACGCGGTGACGCGTCTTGCGTTGACGCGGCTCCCTGGTTGATGTGCTCTATCGAAGTAGCGGATTGGAGAAACGGTTTGGCAGGCTCGAAGAAAAAGTCCCCCCGCGTCGCAAGGTCGGAGAACAAACCCCAGACGCCGCGCATCGCGACGTCCCACAAATCCGGCCCTGCTGGCGCGGTTCGCCCAGCGCGTCGCGCCCCGGCCCGCGCTAGCTCCGCCAAAGAGCGCCCGCGCGCCCGCCCGCCCGCGCCCGATCCGCGTCTAGGGCCGCGCCCGAAGAAGGCACCGCGCCCCGCAGAGGCAGGTCCAAGTCTCGCTAGCGACGACGCTCGCGCGATGGCGATCCTCGTTGCGACCGCAGCGCTCGAGAAGAAGGCGATCGGCATCGAGCTCTTGGACGTCGCTGGCAAGATTGACTACGCGGACTTCATCGTCGTGATGACCGGGCGCAGCGACCGGCACGTGCAGGCGCTCGCGCAGGGCATCGAGGAGGAGCTGCGCAAGAAGGGCAAGCGCCCGCTCTCGATCGAGGGAGTCCCGAGCGCGAGATGGATCTTGATGGATCTCGGCGACGTCGTCGTGCACGTATTCCAGGAGGACGCGCGCGGCATGTACGACATCGAAGGGCTCTGGTCCGACGCGCGGCGCATCCCGCTTCCGGAAGAAGGTCCGCCGAGCTGATCAGATTGTCGTCGCCCACGGCGAGCGCCAACAACACAGTGGAATGGACCGATTGAGCTGTTGAGTACTAGGAAATCGGCGGGAGCTGAATCTAGCGGTTTGGCTTCGCCAGTCTCAACTCGTCAACGGCGACGCACGAGCATCTTGATGCCGTGCTTGGGGCGCAAGGTGATCAGCGGCTCCGCCACGACAGGATGTCCGGGCACCAAATCCAGCCGATAGCGCTTCGCGAGCGTCGCCAAGAGCGCCACGGCCTCGAGCATCGCGAACGAGTTGCCGATGCACACGCGCGGGCCGCCGCCGAACGGATAGTACGCGAAGCGCGGGCGTGAGGCCTCGAGCGTGGGCGAGAAGCGGTCTGGGTCGAAGCCGAGCGGATCATCCCAGAAATCAGGGTGACGGTGCGTCACGTAGGGCGCCATGAAGACGATGCCGCCCTTCGGGAGCGCGAAGCCGTCAATGACGTCTGGCTCCTCCGTCATCCGTCCGATAATCCACGCGGGCGGATAGAGTCGCATCGACTCTTTGATGACCCGCTGCGTGTACACGAGCCTCTGCATGTCTCCGAGCGTGAAGCTGCGCTCCGCGAGGACGCCATGGACTTCGTCGGCCATGCGACGATCGGACTCAGGCGCGAGCGAGAGGCAGTAGAAGGCCCAGCTCATGGCGTTCGCGGTGGTCTCGTGTCCGGCGAGGAAGATCGTCATCACCTCGTCGCGGAGCTGCTGATCGCTCATCGTCTCGCCGGTGTCTTCGTCTTTGACCGCCATCAGCATCTCGAGCAAATCCGGCTTGCTTGGCGCGGCGCCGTCGCGACGCTTGCCGATGGTTCGCCGCACCACGGTGTCGAGCTGACCTATCGCTTTGACGAGCTCGCGGTTGCGCCGCGTGGGCACGGAGAGCGGTAGATCGATGATCGCTCCGATGCGCGCGTTCACGTCCTCGATCACGTGCGTCACGGCTCGCCCGATCACGTCGGTCTCACCGGACACGTCTGCGCCGAGCAAAGTCTCGCTCACGATGCGCAGCGTGAGTCGCATCATCTCTTGCGCGACGTCGATAGGGCTGCGCTCGGCGGCTGCGCGATCCCAGCGGTCGTAGAGCTCCTCTGTTGCGCGCGTCATGGTGTCGGCGAAGCCGGCGAGGTGCCGATGATGAAACGCCGGGGCCGCGATTCGTCGTTGCCGCCGCCAAAAGTCGCCCTCGCTCGTGAGCAGGCCATCGCCGAGCACCAGGCGCAGCTTCAAGAACCCAGGCGACTCCTTGCTGTATTTTCTGTGATGCTCTTGCAACACGTGGCGCGCGTGGTCCGGGTGACTCAAGAGGTG
>JANYHY010000262.1 GCA_025362165.1 Myxococcales bacterium
AGGGCAGTCGCGCGGCCGCGTGCAGGGAGATCCGACGCTCCCTTCTTCGTGACCACCGCCGCAGCCAGGATCGCGACTCCCCAGCGCGATCAGCAAGCAAGCGGCGCCCAAGCGACTCACGGCCTCAGTCTACCGACTGCCGTACCTGAAGGCCGTGAGACGCGCATGACGATACTTCAGCCGCCTGGAGGCGCAGCAGCCGGTGGACCACCAGCGGCGATGGTGGCGACTGACACGATCGATCTGCGGCAAACGATCAAGCGCTGCCCGGATTGCGGGCAGGAATACACTTCGGACTCGGTGTTCTGTCCCTTCGACGGAGCCAAGCTCGGCCAGGGGACCATTCGAATCAAGGTCGATCCGCTTTTGGGGACGACGATCGACGACCGGTACTTGATCACCGACGTGCTCGGTGAAGGCGGCATGGGGACCGTCTATTCGGTCAAGCATCGCACACTCGATCGAACGTTCGCGCTGAAGGCGATGCGAGCAGATCTCGCACAAGAGCCCGAGCTCGCTGAGCGCTTCATCCGCGAGGCGAAGGCGACCGCGGCGATCAAGCACCCCAACATCGTCTCGATCACCGATTTCGGTGCGCTCCAGAATGGGTGCCCGTACTTCGTGATGGAGAAGCTCGTCGGACAAACGCTGCATCAGCTCATCAAACGCGGCGGAGCGATCCCGGCGGCGCGTGGGGCGGCGATCACCGTAAAGGTCGCGCGCGGTCTCGCGGCGGCGCACGAAGCTGGCGTGGTGCATCGCGATCTCAAACCAGAGAACATCTTCTTGCTGGGTCGATCGGACGCAGGCCCGGAGCAGGACGTACGCGTCGTCGATTTTGGCGCGGCCATGATCGTGGGCAAGAGCCGACTCACCAAAGCGGGCATCGTGTTCGGCACGCCCTATTACATGTCGCCAGAGCAAGCGAGCGGCGCGGCGGTGGATCACCGCGCGGACATTTATGCGCTCGGCGTCATCATGTACGAGATGTTCACCGGCAAGGTGCCGTTCGAGGGCGACACGTACATGGGCGTGCTCACGCAACATATGTTCGCGCAGCCGATGCCTCCGTCTCGACTCGATCCCAGGCTCGCGCGAGAGATGGGCGCGCTCGAGGCGATCACGCTCAAGTGCCTCGAAAAACAGCCCTCCGCGCGCTTCGCGACGATGGATGAGCTCGTGCGCGAGGTCGACAAGGTCGTTCGCGTAGACGAAGACGGCGTCGCGAAGGTCTCACCGTACCTCGATGCCGGCGCCTCTCGCGGAGAGCCCCGCATCTTCGCGATGGCCGACGCGCTCGAGCTCCCAAGCACCGGCGAGCTCCGCGGTCGCGTGATGCGCGTCGCCGACGAGGGCGCCGAAGAAGACAACACGGCGGAGCGGCGAGGACGCGTGCTCTTGATCGTCGCTGGCGCGATGCTCCTGTTCGCTCTCGGACTGGTCCTGTACAAACTGAGCAAGAGCGCTCCCGCAGCGCCCGTCGCGCCCATCGCGTCCGCGACCTCGGCGCCAGCGTCGGCCACAGCTTCGCCTTCCGTGTCGGCGGCTCCGCCTTCGTCACCCTTTCACACTGTCGCGATCGACGCGAACGTCCCTTGCGACGTGTATCGAGGCACCGCCCTGATCGGCAAGACGCCGCTCGAGCTTCGCGTCGAAGACTCCGACCCGTCGCGGAGCTACGTGCTCAAGGCGAGCGGATACTCCGATCAAGAAGTCGTCGTGGGCGCGACCACCACCGATCGCATCGACGTGTCGATGCACAAGCGGGCACCTCCCTCGGTCCGAGCGCCATCGCCCAGTGCCACGATCCCATTGACGGGGCCCGCCGATCCGTGGGGCGATCGCAGGTGATCGGCGTCCTTTAGGGAAGCCAACGCACCCTCGCGATCGTATGATCGGGCCAATGGATCAAGGAGTGCCGCCGCCGCCTGGGGGATATGGGTTGCCACCAGAGGGTGGGGGATCCGAGGGGCCGCCGCCTCCGCGTGCGAACATCATCCCGCCCGCGCGGCCACCAGTGAGCCCGTTTCGCGAGAACTATTACGTACCGCCTACCACCAACACATCCGGCAAGCGCTGGGCGTTCGGCGGCATCGGGGCTGCGATCCTGGGCGTACGTCTGCTCTTGCTCTGCGGTCGCATGGCGGACTCCGGCTCCGGCTCGGACTACAACGACTTCTCGTACAACCCGGCGACCTTTCCGACCTACGATCCGAACGCGTTCGCGATGCTGTTCGATGCGTCGCTCGCGCCGTCTTACTCACCTGCCGCTCAACAGATCGCCGTGGGCGCGGACGGACGGGCCTACTGGCTCGAGGGAGATCAGCTCACCGTGCAGGGGCACGACTCCAAAGAGGTCCTCGAGCCGAAGGAGCTCGGCAAGCCAATCCAACCGGATCTCGCACCGCGCTTCGGCAGTGAGCTCCTCGTGACCGACAAGAATGTGCTGTGGATCGCAGGCGGCGGCATCGACCCGGACAGCACTCCGTCGATCGTCGCGATGCCCATCGGCGGAGGCACACCAAAGGCCATCGTCAAGAGCCTCTCTTCGCCGGACGGTCTGATGACGGATGGCCAGAACCTCTGGTACACGGACCCGGGAGACGGCGACGCTCGCAACTTGATGCGCGTCTCGGCGAGCGGCGGGACGCCGACGAAGATCGCGTCTTGGGACGATCCCTTCGAGCTGCGCGAGTCCCATCAACTCGCGGTGGACGCTTCGAACGTGTACTTCGTGCGAACTTCACACGATCCCACGGACGACTCGATCAAGTCGCAGACCCTATCGCGGGTCTCCAAGTCTGGCGGCAAGCCCACCGTGCTCGTGACC
>JANYHY010000266.1 GCA_025362165.1 Myxococcales bacterium
TTCACGGACGGCAACGTGCTGCCATGGAACGCCGAGATCGATCTACGGTCGATGGAGATCCTCGCGCTCAGCATCGGCGCAGACTCTACACTGCAGGACACGCTGACGAAGTTGGTCGCCACGGTGAACAGCACCCCGCCCATGGGAAAGGTGCTGACGGTCATGCCGTCCGAGCTCACCTTACCCGTGCCCATGGGAGTCCACGCGCCATAAGATGCGGCGGATTTGCGAACGACGCGAAGAAGGCGTCCACTCTCAACAGACAGTTCCGGCCGCACTGGCGTTTCGTGATTCTAACTCCCAAGACATCCCATTCATCCATTCGCAGCTATAGTGCGCGGAGGTAGGTAGGCATGATCCGACACGTGGCACTTGGTTGTCTTCTCATCGCAGCGTGTGGCGGAAGCCAGTCACAGCCCACCCCTCAGCTAGATGCTGGGCCCATCGACGCTACAGCGCCTCCCGAGGCACTCAGCGCTTGGTTGTCCATCTCGGATGTCGCCATGTTTCAGGGTCCGAAAGCGCCCATTTTCGTCAACGGCGCTGACATCTCGAAGACCACCACGCCGATCATCGCCGACCGCCCAGGCATGGTGCGCGTCTACTTGAAGATGCTCGAGAAGAGGAAGAAGGCCCACCACCTGCAAGCGGAACTGCACGTGACGTCCGGTGGCAGCGAGGTTGCCGTCGCGCAGGACAGCGGCTTCATCAGCGGCGACTCAGTCGAAGACCAAGTCGATTCCGGTTTCAAGTTCGCCATCGACCCTGGGATTCTCAAGACCGACTCGACTTATAAGATCATCGTTCGCGATCCCGACCTCAAACTCGCGCCTGATGCTCCAGAGGCGACCCTCGTGTTTCCCACGGATGGGTCCGCGCTTCCGTTTCATGCCGATGCGGCTGCACCCGAGATCAAGATCAACTTCGTTCCGGTCCAATACAACGCGGACAAAAGCGGTCGACTTCCAGACACCAGTGTCAACCAGATCACCCGCTTCCACGACACGCTCTATCGGATGTATCCTGCCGCGAAAATCACCACCACCGTTGCCGCGCCACTTCCATTCTCTACGGTGATCGATCCAGGTGGCCCAGGCTGGGACACGCTCGTTCAGGCGCTGATCGATCGGCGCGCAGCAGACAACGCCGACGACGACGTCTACTATATTGCGCTCTTTGAGACGACGGGCACCTTCAATGAATATTGTTCCAATGGGTGCATTGGCGGCGTTGGTCTACCTGAGGGTGCGGTCGATCCCAATTCCAGAGTGGCAGTCGTCGCAGGATACCCAGTCCAGTTCGCTTCCGACACGTTGAACCAAGAACTCGCTCACTCGATGGGACGTGAGCATGCTCCGTGTGGCAACCCAGACGGCATCGATCCGAAGTTCCCATACAACGACGGAAAGCCAGGCGTTTGGGGGTACGACGTCATCAAATCAAGCTGGGTCGATCCTCTCGGCGGCGTCAGTGACTTCATGAGCTACTGCCACCCTATCTGGGTGTCTGACTACACCTACTCTGCGCTCTACAAGCAAATGAGATTCGTGCAGAAGACGAAGACTCAAAAGAGCAAGCTGCCGCCCCAGTCCATGCACGTCGTTCGCGTCCTTCCAGACGGCAGCACTCGCGACGCAGGAACCATGCGTGTATCTGCTCCCTCTCAAGAGGTCTCGTCGACGCGGATTGAGCTCCTCGATGGATCGGGCGGTGTTGTCGCGACGACAAATCGCTTCATTTCGCTCGACAAACTCGGCGGTGGCCTGGCCCTCGTTCCCGAGCACACGTGGACCGATGCGATTGTCCACGCTCGCCGAGCAAATTAGTGCCGAGCAAATTAGTGCCGCTTAGCTGATCGAGCAATTGGAGGAGATCGCGACCCCAACCGTCAGCGTTTGCGCGTGATCAAGACTGTCAACGGCGGCAAGATCAGCAGGGTCAGCAACGTCGAGGTCACGAGACCTCCCATCACGACGGTCGCCAAAGGACGCTGAACTTCGGCGCCCGTGCCGGTAGCTAGCGCCATCGGCAAGAAGCCAAGTGCCGCAACCACCGCCGTCGTGACGACCGGACGAAGTCGCTCGCGGGCGCCGATCCGGACAGCGTCGTCGAGCTTCACGCCTGACAAGAGCTGCGCCTGCACAGCCGACAGCAGCACGACGCCGTTCAAGGTCGCGACTCCGAACAGAGCGATCATGCCCACCGCTGCGGAGATCGACAACGGTAAGCCTCGCGCGGCAAGAGCGAGAACTCCTCCGCTTGCCGCCACCGGGACGTTGGAGAAGATGAGCGCGGCGCTCCGCAGATCGTGGAACGTGAAGTAGAGCATCGCGAAGATGAGCGCGAGTGTGATGGGCACTACGATCGCGAGGCGTCGAGACGCGCTGACGAGGTGCTCGTACTGTCCGGCAAGCTCGACGTAGTAGCCAGGAGGCTTGGGGATCGCATCGACCTTCGCGTTGAGCTCCTGCACGAAAGAAGCGAGATCTCGCCCGCGCACGTTCGCTTCCACCTGAACGCGGCGGCGCGCGTGCTCTCTTCCGATGAGCGCAGGTCCATCGTTGACCGTGATCTTCGCGACGTCTCCGAGTGGCACGACGCGGCCATGCGCGAGCAAGAGAGGCGCGAGAGACAGCGAAGGCTCATCGGGCGTGGGCGGCACATCGAGCTTGAGCACGACGTCAAAGCGGCGCTCGCGATCGGCGAAGAGCCCTTCTTTTCGGCCCGTACGGAGGCTCTCCGTCAGCGCGGCGACGTCCTCGGTCTTCACGTCGAGCCTGCCCATGCGCGCGGGATCGGGACGCACGGTGACTTGTGTGAGACCCGTGAGCGCCTCGCTACGAATGTCGACTGCGCCGTCCATCTTCGCGAGCGTGCGCTTGATCTCTTCGACGAGCTTGGCGAGCTGGACGAAGTCGTCGCCGAACACTTTGATGCCCACGTCGCTGCGCACTCCGCCGAGCAGCTCATTGGCGCGCATCTCGATGGGCTGCGTCCAGCCGAGCGCCGTGCCAGGGAGGGCCTTGCTTGCGGCGGCGTCGAGCTTGGCGACGAGCTGCTCGGTGGTCGTTGCGTGCGGCCACTCCGCGCGCGGTGCGAGGATGACGAACACGTCGCTCTGCTCGATGCCCATGATGTCGGTCGCAACGTCGGGGCTACCCGTGCGCGAGACGACGCGGCGGACCTCGGGGAACGCGACGAGCGCTCTCTCGAGCTCCCCCGTTCCGCGCGTCGCCTCTTCGAGCGAGACACTCGGCGGCCGCGCAAGCTGCACCACGAGGTCGCCCTCTTCCAGCCGCGGCGTGAACTCCGCGCCACGCGTCATCGCCGCGGCGACACCGACCGCAACGAGCGCGATCGAGAGAGCGAGTGCGGTGAGCGGTCGCCCGAGCATGCGATCGAGCAGGGGCTCGTACGCCCTCCGCAGAGCGCGCACGACCACGGGCTCCTGCGCGTGCACCTTGCGCAAGACGAGCGACGCGAGCGCTGGGATCCACGTGAACGTGAGCACGAGCGACGTTCCGATCGCGAAGAGCACCGTGATGGCCATCGGTCGGAACATCTTGCCCTCGACGCCCTCGAGCATGAGCACGGGCACGTAGACGATCGCGATGATGAGCACGCCGAAGGCGACGGGCCTACCGACAGCCTTGCACTCGTGATTGATCGCGTCGCTCGCGGCCATCCTACGCGCAGCCATCGTCGCAAGCGCCCCCTCCACAATCACCACCGCGCCGTCGACGACGAGGCCGAAGTCGATCGCGCCAAGGCTCATGAGGTTTCCAGTCTGCCCAGTCGCCTTCATCAGGGCGAACGCACCGAGCATCGACAAAGGGATCGCGGTCGCGACCACGAGACCCGCAGCGGCGTCTCCAAGGAGAACAAGAAGCACGACTGCGACGATGACACCGCCCTCCAGCAACGATCGGCGCACGGTGCCGAGCACGCGATCGACGAGCGCGGCGCGATCGTAAAACGGCTGTATTTTTGCTCCCTCTGGCAGCCTGGCCTCTATCTCGATCATGCGCGTCTTCACGTCGACGATCACGTCGTGCGCGTTTCCGCCCGCGACCATCTGAACCATCGCGTAGACGGTCTCGCCCTTGCCGTCGGCGGTCGCGATGCTTTGCCGGAACGCGGAGCCGTCGCGGACCGTGGCGACGTCGTGCACGGTGATCGGCGCTCCGCCTGACTTGGTGGCGACGATCTGCGAGGCGACGTCCGACAGCGAGCGGTACTGCCCGTCGAGACGCACGAGAACTTGCTCATCGCCTCGCGACAGCGCGCCTCCTCCGCTTGAACCACCTCCAGTTCGGAGCGCGTGCTCCACATCGTCGAACGAGACACCGAGCGCGCGCATGTCGTCCGGGCGCAGGCGGACCTCGATCTCTCGGAGCTCACCACCCCATGCGTTCACCTCGACGACACCGGGGACCGTCTTGAGCGAGTACGCGATGTCCCAGTCGAGCAGCGTGCGAACGTCGCGCGCGTTGTGACCCGGCCACGTGACCGTGAAATGGAACACTTCACCGAGACCGGTCGAGAGAGGGCCCATTTCCGGGCGCTTTGCGGCCGCGGAGATTGACTCGCGCGCCTGAGGGAGGCGCTGATTGACGAGCTCGCGGGCAGTCCCCAAGTCGACCGAGTCTTCGAAGACGATCGTCACCGCACAGACGCCCGCGCGCGAGATCGATCGTACGACGCTCGTGCCTGGCAAGCCCGCCATCGACAGCTCGATGGGACGCGCGACGAGCTGCTCCATCTCGAGAGGGGAGAGGCCGGGCGCGTTCGTGAGGACTTGCACCTGCACGTTCGTGACGTCTGGAACCGCATCGACTGGCAGCGTGAGGTAGCCGCGGACTCCGACCGCCGCGAGGACGATCGCCATGAAGGCCACGAGCAGCCGGTTCTGCGTGGACCACGTCGTGATCGCCGCAATCATTGGAGCTCGTTCTTGAGCAGCTCGCCCTTCATGAGCACGACGCCATCGATCACCACGAGATCGCCCGCGGCGAGTCCGGACTCGATCACGACATCCGCGCCGAGCGAAGGTCCGAGGCGCACACCTCGCGGAGCGAAGCTCCCTAAAGCACCTTCCGCGACGAAGACCGTAGGAGAGCCCCGAACGTCGGTGACCGCGGTGAGAGGTACGAGCAACATCGCGCCTGCGTCGGCTGACGTATGCGTCGGGATCGACACCTCGACGTAGCGACCTGAGGCGAAAGCGTCGCAGGTGTCATCAAGGCCTATTCTCAAGGGGATTGTGCGCGCCTCATCGACCACACCGAGGTTGGACAGCACAACGCCACCGCACTCCTTCGCGGTCTCAGTGGACGTCGTTCGTGGTCGAACGCGCACGCGTGTGCCTGCGGTTGCCGCCGCGTCGAGCGTCTCGGGGAGCTTTGCGATCGCGATGCGCGAAGAGCTCGACACGATGTGCAGGAGAGCGTGGTCCGACGTCACGGGAGCGCCAAGCGCGACGAAGCGCTGAGTGACCACGCCGTCGATCGGAGAGCGCAGCGCCACGCGCGTAGGAGCGATCGCCGAGGATGCGTCGTCGTCTTGCGCCTCGTAGCCGCCGAGGCTCGCCAAGAGCGTACGCGCAGCCATCAAGTCGGCGCGAGCGGACGTGTCCTCTGCGCGCGCCTCGTCGATCGCGGCCTTGCTCGTCGCTTGTTGCGAGTCGAGATCGAGCTGCCGCGAGAGCGCGCGTTGCGCCAACACGGCTCGGCCTCTCGTGCGCAAGACCTCCGCGCTGGCTCGACCCACCTCCGGCGAGTCGAGCGTGAGCACTACCTGACCGCGCTTCACGGTGTCGCCGAGCGCCACGTCGAGCGTCGCGACACGCCCCGACGAGAGGGCGGTGACGTCTGCCTCGCCGCGCTCACTCGGGACGATTTCGCCGGGAATCCAAGCCTCCGCGCGTGGCGGTCGAACTTCCGCGGTAGCGGTGCGAACGCGTCCGTCCGTGATGAGGCTCGGGTCGACGTGCACGACGCGCGGCGCCGTGTCTGCGTTCGGTCGAGGCGTGGCCTTCGCGCTCTCGGTCGACGGCTTGCTGCAAGCTGCGACGACGATGAACGACAGCAAGAGCGCCCGCTTCACGGGTTGGCTCCCAACAGCGTCCCAGCGAGCTGCTCCAGGCGCACATCGGCGCGTACGACATCGGCGGCCGCGTGAGTCGTCCGCTCCTTCGTCGCGAGCAATCGTTGCCTCGCAAAGACGAGCGCGATCGCGTCCGTCGTACCCGTCTCGAGCTGCACCTTCGCGAGCCGCACCGCTTCGGTGAGCGGAATGATCGCGCGCTCGAGCGCGGCGCGCGCCTCTCGTGTGTGCTGACACTCGTGGATCGCTAAAGCCACCGCGCGTGCGAGCTCCGCGCGCGCCAACTCCACTTCACGATCGGCCGCATATGCCGTGCCCATTTGACGTGCCGATTCGTAGGCGCCAGGGTGCGCGAACGGCAGCGGGAACGCGACGATCGCGGTCCACAGATTGTCGCCTGTCCCTTCGTGCGTGTACGAGGCGCCGATTCCGATCGTTGGGGCGAGGATCGCGTGCGCGAGCGCCGCGTCACCCTTGGCGAGGTCTCTCCGCGCTCCCGCGATCACGATCGCCGGCGACCGCTCGAAAGCGCGGCGCGCGGCGGTAGCTTCATCGAGCGGCGGATCGGCTGCGAACGAGAGTGCTCCGTCGGGATCGAGCGTTGCGTCTGGGGCTTCTCCAAGCGAGAAACGCAGGCCGTTCATCGCTTCGGTGAGCATTCCCTCCGCGTCGAGCACCGATGCCTCCGCCAGCGCGACCTCACCGAGAGCGGTGGCGACGTCGGACGGCATTGCGCTGCCCGACGTGACACGTGCACGCGCGAGTCGCAGCAACTCGTCGGATTCGGCCTTCGCAGACGTGCGCAGCGCGAGCACCTCCTTGGCCTCACGCGCGGTCGCCCACGTGATCGCCGCGCGCGCCGCCGCTTGGAGTCGCGCCCGCGAAACGTCTGCCTTCGACCCTGAAATCAAGGCTCGCGCGGAGTCCTCGCGATGTCCACCCACGCCCGCGAGCGGGAGGTCTTGGATCAAGCTCACGCCCACCTCGAGGCCGGTCGCGCCGTTGCTGAAGCGCTGGCCACCCATCGCCACAACGCGCGGTGAGTGCACGAACCACGCGTGAGACGCGTCGAGCGCGTCTTCGTAGGCAGGCATCGGTGCGCGCGCGACCGCGACGCCTGGCCCGTGATCGGCGCCTTGTACAATGGCCATCTCGCGCGTGACGCTCGAGGCATGCGCCGAAGTCGCCAGCGTGACGATGGTCAAGAACGCGAGGTGGGAACGCACCGCACGAGCGTACGGAAACGCAAAGCTCGGGCCATCGGGCAAATGTCGGACAGTGCACAGATGCGCTCTCCGCTATGGTTGCTTGCCAATGGAGCTGCCGAGTCGAAGAGGAGCGCTCTGGGTCGCTTGCGGTGGCGCGCTCGGCCTCGTCTACTCGGTGATCAACCGACTCTTCGATCTCAGCACGGGCTTCGGGACGCTCCCGTCGTCGCTCGCGCCGTTGCATACGTTCGTCGATCTCGTCTTGCCCGTGATCATCGGGCTCTTGCTCGGCGTGCTTGTACATTACATCCAAGTGCGCGCCGCCCTTGCGGAGGCCGAGAAGCGCCGCGCCGACGATCTGCGCATTCGCCTGCAGCACGTCGAGCGTGACCAAGCCGTGTGGGTGCTCGCGGCGTCTGTGCTGCATGAAGTGAAGAATCCACTGCACGCGCTCGGCCTGCTTCTCGACGACGTCGCCGCCGCGGAAGGGACGGCCGAGCGCGCGAGCCTGCTCGAGAAGTCGCGTACGCACGTCCAACGCATCGCGGAGCGTTTGGCAGATCTCCGTCAGCTCTCGGGCGGCTTGCCAGACATGTCCCCAGTTCGGGTCGCCGACCTCGCGCGACAAGTCGCCTTGGAGATCTCTCCGATCGCGCAGAACGAAGGTATCTTGCTCAGTGTGGCGTCGCGCGGTGAGCCAGAGGCGCGGTGCGATCCGGCCTACGTGCGGGTCATCCTGGAGAACCTGATTGAGAATGCCGTCGACGCGATGCGCTCGAACGGCGCGAAAGGCACCATCGCGATCGACGTCGCGCGTTCAGACGGTCACCTCCGCGTTCGCGTTCAAGACGAAGGACCCGGCCTCGATGAGGCGCAACGCGCGAACCTCTTCCAACCGCTGCGCTCGAGCAAGCGCGGGGGCATGGGCCTCGGCCTCTCGATCTCGCGGAAACTCGCGCGCGCGATGGACGGTGACGTGCGTTACGACGAGCAAGGTCGCGGCGCGTTCGTGCTGGAGCTCCCCGACGAAGCGAGCGCGGCGTGAGCAAGACCGTTCTGCTCGTCGAAGACGAGGCTGACGCGCGAGAGAGCCTCTCGCGTGCCATCGAGCGATCGGGCCGCAAGTGCGTCTCTGCAGAGTCCGTGAACGAAGCACTGAAGAAGCTCGAAGAGGGGCGTTTCGTAGACATCGTCGTCACCGACGTGGTGCTGGGCGACGACGAGTCCGGCGGCATCCGCCTCATGCCGGAGCTCCGCAGGATCGGCGTGCGCGCGCCCGTGATCATCATCACGGCGTTCGCTGACGTCGTCCGCGTTAAGGACGCGCTCAACGGAGGAGCGTCTTACCTCCTCGAGAAGCCCTTTCGCGCACAGCAGCTCCTCGACATCATCGATCGTGTGCTGAGCGACCCGGGTGATGTCGCTCACTACGTCGATCGCGCCCTCGCGCACGCCGGCCTCACCGACAAAGAGGCCGCGGTGGCGCGACACGTTTTGAAGGGCCTCACTAGCGGCGAAATCGCTCGTTTGGAGAACAACAGCGACAAGACGATCCGTCAGCACATCACGCGCATCTACCAAAAGTGCAACGTCGCCACTCGAGCAGAGTTCTTCCACTTCGTGTTCCCGGCGTAGTGTTGGAGCGTAAGTAAATCATGCGCGTTTCGAGGGCGTCGACCCATTCGTCTCGATGGTTTCGCGGCAGTGCTCGGGGCGCGCATCGTCGGAACGCGAACGGTGGGCGACTGCATTTGGGGCTAATTTTGCGCCGATTTGTGCTCGAGGGCAAGAGGTGCCCTTGAACGCGTCGCGTGGGGCGTCGTTATGCGGCCTCGTGGGAGGCTCTCCTCAAGACGCGACTCTTCCAATAAGGAGGACCTCTGGCGGGCTCGGGCTCGGGTGCGCTGGTGTGCTCTCCGAGCGAGCGTAGGTAGCGGGCGATGCTCTTGGGCTCTCTGACCATAGCGAGTAGACGCA
>JANYHY010000291.1 GCA_025362165.1 Myxococcales bacterium
GCTCGGCTTCGGCCGCGACGAACGCGACACGCTCAGCGGTCTTCTCGTCCGTGCAACTCCGCGCGACGTGCGCGGAGAGCGCCTTGATGGAGGCGAGCGGATTGTTCATCTCATGCGCCAACCGCGCGGCGACACCTTCGAGCACGCGAGAGTGATTGGAGCCCGCATCGCACAGCTCTTCTCGCCGCACGGCGAGCTCTTCTGCGATGCGCGCGTACGCACGCGTGATGACCAGGCCCATGCGCAGCGAGCTCGCGATCGCCAGCGTCGCCACGCACGCGGTCGTGATGAAGTACGCGTTGGTGAGACTCCCTTGGACCATGAACGGCGCCGGCAATGCTCCCCACGGCTGCGAGGACACGACGCCCAAGACGACAAACGACGCTGCGAAAGCGCCGAGCAACAAGACCTTCTGGCGCTTCTCGGGGATGATGATCGCGGCCGAGCCGGCCATCGGCAGGATGAACGGCAAGAGCGGACTGCAGATGCCACCGCTGACCGCCGTGACGATGGTGCTGTGGAGCAGCGCGAACGCGAACGGTGTCGCGTTGAGCGAGGGGCGCGCAGTGAAGGCGCCACCAAAGCACACCACCAGGGCCCCGACCGACAAGAGCGCGCGCGTCTTGCTCCCAGAGAGCGCGAGCACGAGCGCGAACGTCAGGTAGGTCGGCATGATGAACAACACCAGCCAGCGCCGCGTGCGCGTGTGCATCTCGAGGAACACCCGGCGGCGCACTGCATCGAAGCTGGCGGCTTGTCGGGCCGACGACTCGAGCACTACGGTGGACATCGCTCTCTAGGATGCTCGATGTCGAAGGTTTGGTTCTGGTTTTTTGCTACCTGGTCGCTTGATCAGGCTTTGCGGCGGCGCGCAACGACGAGGGCGATGATCCCCAAAATGGCGCCAGCGCGCCACGGAACTGGCTTGGTCGGATCGGGTGCTGGCGTGATTGCGCAGCCAGTCTTGGTGATGGTGCGTGTTCCGCCGCCGCCTGGTGGTGGTGTTGGGGCGGCGAAGCAATCGCCCGAAGCCGAATCGCACGCAAAACCGGACGGGCAGACGTTGGTGGAGTCGCAGGCCTGGGTGCACGTGTACGTGGTGCCGTCCAGAGAGCCGCAGATCCCAGAGGCGCATGATGTGTTGTCTGCGCACGGATCGCCGAGCTGTCCCTGCCCTAGCGGCGGTGTAGTTCCGCCGTCAGAGGGCGGTGGCGGTGGCTGGGTCCACGGCGGCGGAGTGTAGTTGCCGTCAGCGGCCGACGTGATCGCGGTGTTGACGATGAAGTCCTTGAACGCGTCTGTTCGTGTGTACACGCCCCCCACGCACGCAGTGCTCGTGCTGCCCCCCCGCGAGAGCACGCCGAAGCTCACTGGCGTCGATGCGTTGAACTCCTTCTGCTCGTACGCGCTCGAGCCGGAGTCGCCTTCGCACGTGCCGTCACCCGATTCGAACTCCGAAGGCAATAGTTGGCCGCCAGTGTTTCCGCAATCGATCTTCGCGTCCCCAGGGATGCACACGAGGTTGATGCTCTGGCGAATGCGCCGCGTGCCGGAGCTGCTCAGCGAGTTGGGGGCGTTGATGCCATAGCCGATCGCTGTGACGGTCGATGCGTAGCGCGTGTGATCGGTCATCTTGTACTGAACGACCGGCGTGACGAACGTCCCCGCAGCTTCCTTGAGAGACACGTTGTCCATGAGCTCGATCATGGCCATGTCGTTACCGCAGAACGTGTTGCCCGGCGTGCGATAGATCTTCTTCGCGGTGTGCCAGCCCGTGGTGCCCTGGCCCATGTCTCCGTCTGTCGTGATGGAGAAGAAGCTCGTCGGCGCGTGCTGCGCACCGAACTTCGTCGACGGGTTGGTGCAGTCGATCTGCTGCGGCGACTGATCGACGCAGTGCCGCGCGGTGAGCACGAGGTTCGGCGCGATGAGCGCGCCCGAGCAGATCAGCTGGCATTGTCCGGGCGAACCGACGCAGACGCCGACGGCGAAGGAATGTTTGAGGTCGTCAGTGCCGCCTTGGATCGGACTAGACGCGGAGCCCGCTTGCTCCACAGGCGCGCTGCTCGAACAACCGGCGAACACCGCACAGGCGAACACCGCCGCCGCGCTCAACGTCACTGCCCGAGGACCGACCATGCGCATCTCCCTTGCCGCGCACACGACGCGCGACCACGAACCGTTGATTTTACCGGCTGTGCGCCGTCGAGCAACGAACACCGTCATGGCCGGACTTTTCTATCGCACGCTGTAGGCGTGCACACGCGTCATGGCGCGAGCTCTGCCACGACCTTGTGTGAGACGAGGCCCACGCGAAAAGCTTCTTCGAGGAGCGTAGAAACTGCCTGACGCGCGTCTGCAGGCAGCTCTCGCGTGTCGGCGTTTGCGTACATTTGCAAATACTGGTCGAGCATCGATCGGCTCAATTTTAGGTCGCTTCGTGACTCTTCGTCCTGCAGCGCGGTCATCACTTCTTCACGGTGATCGAGCGCCCAGGCGATCGACGCCCTACACACGGACGAAGTGCGCCGTATCAAGTCCGCACCCAACCCGCGGCGGATGATGTTGCCTCCGAGCGGCAAGGGCAGACCCGTTCGCGCGAGCCACGCCTCACCGACGTCGCACACTTTCACGAAGCCCTCACGCTCGAAGGTCAGGCGACCCTCGTGAATGAGCAGCGACGCTTCGACGTCCCCAGAGCGCACAGCCTCGAACGCGCGCGCGTAGGGCGAGATCGGAACCACGACAGGCTCGAAGTCTGCGAGCAGCAAGCGGAGCGCCAGGAACGCGGTCGTGCGCTTGCCAGGGATGCCGATGCGCTTTCCGGTGAGAGACTGGAGTGTCCGCGGCGAAGTCGCGACGACGACGGGCCCGTAGCCGCGGCCGACCGACGCGCCATGCGGCAGCAACAAGTATCGATCCGCGAGCGTGGCGTAGTGCGCGATCGACACGGCGCAGACGTCGATCGTCCCTTCCTCGGCGAGCTGGTTGAGACGCTCGGTGTCATGGCGCTCGTGCGCGAACATCAGCCCGTCCGTGTCGACCTTGCCGTTGAGCATGGGCCAGAACATGAAGATGTCGTCGGAGTCCGGGGAGAACGCGAGTCGAATGGTCGTCATAGAGCAACCTTCTGGAAGCGGCGGACGCTCGCCCACACGAGCACGACGCTGATCAAACACAAGGCGAGCACGTTCGGCATCAGCTCGCGCGGGCCGGCGTCTCTCAACACGATGCCGCGCATGATCTCGATCATGTGCGTGGCCGGCAGGACGCGACCGACGAGATAGAGCACGGTCGGCAACCCCGCGCTCGGGAAGATGTATCCCGAGAGGAATATCGACGGCAGAAAGAACATCTGCGCTTGCTGCATCGCTTGCGCTTGTGTCTGCGCGCGCGTCGAGATGAACAGACCGAGAGAGAGCAGCGCGAACAGGTAGATGATCGCCATCACGAAGAGGAAGATCAGATTGCCGCGGATCGGGACGCCGAATCCGAAGCGCATGATGAACAAGATGACTGCGGTCTCCACGATGCCCACGATGAGATAGGGCGCGAGCTTGCCCAACATCAAGCCCAGCGGATGGATCGGAGTGACGAGGAGCTGCTCGAGCGTGCCGCGCTCTCGCTCGCGCACGATGGCGACCGCGGTGAGCACGATCGCCACGATTTGAAGCATGATCGCGATCAGGCCGGGGATGATGAAGTTCGCGGAGCGACCATCTGGGTTGAACAAAATGATCGGCTGTGTCGACAGCGGCGCGCCGCGTGTGACGCCAGTTGCCGCCGCGGACTTGTTGATCTCCTCCAGGCTCACTTGCGCCGCGAGCCCCGTCACCGCGCCGAGCGCCTGCGCGCTCACGGTCGAGTCCGATCCGTCGATCAAGACGAGCACCTTGGCCTCTTCTCCGCGCGCGCGTCTGTCGTGAAAGTCTGGTGGGATCACGACGCCCACGCGTGCTCGTCCGGCGGTGATCTCCGTGCGTGCTTCGCGGGGATCCGGCGTGACCTTCTCGATGCTGAACGTGTGAGTCGCGCGGAGCCTGTCCATCAGCTCGCGGCTCTCTCGTGACTGATCTTGATCGACCACCACAGTGGGTAAATCGTGGACGTTCTGATCGATGAAGCCGAATAGCAACAATTGGAAGATCGGGATCGAGAGCGCAGTGGCCAGGGTCGCCCGGTCGCGGCGGATGTGGAGGAACTCTTTGAAGAGGATGGCCAAGAACGAGTTCCAGATCGTCCCCGCGGTGCCCACGTCCTTGGTGGGGGCGCTTTTCTTTCTCGTCGCCATCTATGAGGTCGCCTTCCCTTGTTGAAGGCGCTCTTGCGCGGCCTCTTGCGTGAGCTCGACGAAGACGTCCTCGAGCGAGGGCGCGATCTCGCGGACGCTCGTCTCGTCGAAGCCGGCCTCTCTCATCTTCACATCGAGCTTGCGGTCGTCCATCTCCGCGTCGAGGACAGCATGCACGGATTGCCCAAAAATCGTGGCTCCCGAACAGAATGGTTGACTCTGCAACCATGTCAGCGCGCGCGCGGTCTTGATCGTGGTGACCTCCACGCGGCGCATCCCGGCTTTGTTGACCGAGCTGTGGCCCTTGAGATCGTCGGGCGAACCGGAGACGATCATCTTCGAAAGATAGAGGTATCCGACCTCTCCGCAGCGCTCTGCTTCATCCATGTAGTGAGTCGTCACGAGCAGTGTGATGCCGTCTGCCGCGAGGCGAAACAAAAGATCCCAAAGCTCTCGTCGTGCGACCGGATCGATCCCCGCGGTCGGCTCGTCCAAAAAGATCACCTCGGGCTCGTGCATGAGAGCTGCGCCGAGCGAGAGGCGCTGCTTCCAACCTCCGGAGAGCTGCCCCGCGCGTCGATCGACGTATGGCGCGATGTGCGTGAGGTCGATCGCGGCCTGCTTGCGTCGCTTCTTTCGCTCGCCGACGAGCCCGTAGACGCGCGCGTAGAAATCCAGGTTCTCGTTGACCGTGAGGTCTTCGTAGAGCGCGAACCTCTGGCTCATGTATCCAATGCGGCGCCGGATCTCTTCGCCCTTGGTCGCGACGTCCAGACCCATGACAGTCGCGTGGCCCGCAGAGGGCGCGAGCAGTCCACAGAGGATGCGAATGAGCGTGCTCTTGCCCGAGCCGTTGGGTCCCAATAGCCCATAAATCGAGCCCTTTTTCACGCCGAGGCTCACCTGGTCGAGGGCGTAGAAATCTCCGAACTTGCGAGAGACCGCGTCGACGTCGATCGCGAGTTCCGCCCCCTCGTCTGGGCTCACTTGGGCACCGTGATGAACGCTGCCATGCCCGCGCGCAGATCCGTCTTGCCCTCCTCCAGGCCCACGCGCGTCGCGAAGACCTGGTCCGCGCGCTCGTCGGCGGTTTGCAAGTTGCGCGGCGAGTACTCGCCGATCCCGTTGATGTGCTCGATCTTTCCTTTGAACGTCTTGTTCGGAAATGAGTCCACGGTGATCGGCACGCTGTCACCGATGTGGAGCGCGCCGAGGTGTGTCTCCGGCACGTAGATGCGCACGAAGAGCTGACCATCCTCGAGCAACGTCAGCGTGGTCGCGTTGGGCGCGACGATGTCGCCTGCGCGCAGATCGAGCGCCTCCACGCGACCGTCCGTTGGCGCCTTCACGGTGAGCTCGGCGATCGCGACATCGATCTGATCCAGGCGACCTTGCGCTGCGTCGACGACGCCCTTCTGCGCCTTGAGATCCTCTGCGCGTGTCCCGCTCGTCACGAGCTTCGCCTGCGCTTGCGCCTCGCGCGCGCGAGAGAGCGCCTGCGAGACATCCTCTTGGCGGGCGCCGTTTTGCAGCTCCGCGAGCTGTTGCTTGGCGGCGTCGCGCTGCGCCGTGGCGCCCTTCAAGGCGGCGTCAGCGTTGTCTACCTCCGCCTGGGAGACCGCTTGTTTGCTGAACAACTGGTGGACGCGGTCGCCGTCTCGCTGCGCTTTGTCGACGGTCACCTGGGCAGCGTCCAAGCGCGAGGACGCCGCTGCGATTTGCTCTCGTCGCGGACCGGTGCGCGTCTCTTCGTACGCGCTCGTCGCGGTCTGCGCGCGCGCTTGCGCTTGCTCGATCTCCTCTGGGCGCGAGCCCTTCTCCAGCTTCTCGAGCGTCGCTTGCGCCTGGGCGAGCTGGCCCGCTGCGATGAGTCGCTGCGCCTGGAGATCGCCAGACTCCAGCACCAAGAGCACGTCCCCCCCCTTCACCATGTCGCCCTCGTGGACCTTGAGCTCCTTCACGCGCCCGCCGACGCGAGAGCCCACGGACACGACGCGCGCCTCCACCGTGCCGCTCCACTCGTACGGCTTGCTTGCAGTATACATGCGATATCCGCCGTATCCGAGGCCGCAGAGGAGCGCCACGAACAGAGGAATGAATCGTCGCGGAGAGGGCTTGGGCGATTGTTCGTCCGACATGGGCTCCGTAGTTATAGGCCGATTTTTGCAGTGAGATACCCCTCGGGCCGGCCTTGCCCGCGCGCCGCCTTTGCTGCTACGCGCTCAACATGCGTTACGCGAGAGTTACGATGCTCGGCGTGCCTCGATGGGTGCGGATCTCGGAGCAGAACTGCGACGGACTCTCGGACGCTCCGTGGCTCGGCGGCGCGCCTACTGGAACCCTGGGCGGCGATCACTGGGCGTTCGACGTGGGTGCGTTGATGGCCCCGATCGCGCCGCGCAAGGTGCTCTGCATCGGTCGCAACTACGCCGCCCACGCGAAGGAGCTGGGCCACGAGCCGCCGAAGGAGCCGCTGTTGTTCCTCAAGCCGAGCTCGTCGATCATCGGGCCGGGAGAGAGCGTCGTGTTGCCTGTTCAGAGCGCGCGGGTGGAGCACGAGGCGGAGCTCGGCGTGATCATCGGAGAGCGCGCGAAGAACGTCTCTGCGGCGAACGCGATGAAGCACGTCTTCGGCTACACCTGCGTGTGCGACGTGACCGCGCGCGATCTCCAAAAGTCGGACGGGCAGTGGTCGCGCGCGAAGGGGTTCGACACGTTCTGCCCCGTAGGCCCGTGGATCGAAACAGAGC
>JANYHY010000309.1 GCA_025362165.1 Myxococcales bacterium
CGTCCAGCCCGCGCACCGCGAGCGGCGGGAGGAGGCGCACTGCGTCTAGCGCGCTCGCCGTCTCGAGCGCGATCGCGTCGCTCGGCTGAGAGACCGCACGCTCCGCGCGAACGACCACCTCGTAGAGCCTGCGCAACCACGCCGCGTGCGCCACGAGCGGGCGCCGTCCGACGATCGTCGCACGCTCCACGCTCGTGACGTTCGCCTCGAGCTCGCCCATCGCCAACTCCAGGCATTTGCCAAGACGATCAGGAACAGCCTTGTTTCCAGGGCCCGCCGCAGCCTTGAGCGCCATGAGCAGATCGCGCACGCGCGTGATCTCCACCTTGGGCGCAAAACCGAGGGCGGCCATCAGCGGACGCACGAGGCGCGTCATCGGCGCGCTGATCGCGTCCGGATCGACCGTGAGTCGCTCGATGCGCAACCCGAGATCAAGGAGAGGTGCGCTCATGTCCGCTCAGCGATCTTTGCCGAGAGTCTTCTCCCACTCGAGGTCGCCTCGCTCACGCACGGCTCTCGAGATCGCAGCGGTGCTCGCCGTGTCGAGCGCTTCGAGGCGAGCCACGAGCTTGTCCATCTCGTCTGCCATCTGCGGAAACACCTCGGTCACGAGCTTGCACTCGAGCGCGGTGCGCACCAACGCCTGCTCGTCGTGCGCGACATGGAAGAATTTGGACGTCGTCCACGCTCTCACGCGGTCGGGCGCCGAGCCCTCGTCCGAAGCGAGCGCCGCCCACCACCGCTCCATGAAACGCACCGCGCGCTCCAGGCGATCGGCGTCGAGCTTCGCCACCGCCGTCGCGATCTCTGGCGACAGATCGCGCGCGATCTCCGCCAGCGCGCGGGCCGAGTCCTCTGGCGCGCCGGTCGTGCCGAGCGACGGCGCTAGCTTGATCGCGATCTCCAGCAACGTGAACGCGCCCGGCACGCGCTGATCCTGAGCGCGCATCTTGCGGTAAGTCGCGCGATCGAGCGGCGCCTCCGCAGTTCGCGGCGCCATCGACGCGCTGCGCACGAGCGCCGCGGCGGTGAGCGAGAGGATGTCCTTGGGCGGCAACATCCCCTCCAAGCTCGCGGCCGACAAAATCGTGAGGAGCTGCTGCACCTGCGCGACGAGCTTCACGCGATCCGGCGCGCCGATGCGCTCGAACGCGTTCGCGACGAGCGGTCTCAAGCGTGGACCGGTCACTTGCGACTTGAGCGTGCTCGGCTTCTTCGAGATCACCGCGACGCGCGTCGCGCAAGCAGCGAGCATGTCGAGAGGCCCTGCGAGCGCGAGCACCACTGCCTCGAGTTCGTCGCCCTGCTGCGCCATCGCGGACTCGACGTCCGCGCGGAAGCCCGAGTCGATCAGCAGCGCCACGTCTGCCTCCAGCCGCTCGCACGCGCGATCCCATGCGTTGCCGCCATCGGGCTCGTCTGCGCCCTGCGACACGAGCCGCTTTCGCGTCAAGAACAGCCGCTCCGCGCGCTCGAGCACCGGCGAGACGAGCTTCATCGCATGCACGCTGTCGCGCGGCGAGCCCGCGTCGAGCGCCGCTCCGCGAGGTGTGGTGCCGAGGCGAACCGCGTCGTCGACGAGCGCGATCGCGCGTCCTCGAAGCCACCGCGCGATCGGTCGCGTCGCGCCGGCTGCGCTCTCCACTTGATCAGCGAGCGCGCCGAGCTCTTCGGCGACATCGAGCGCGTCGGCATCTCCTATCGCGCCCGGCGCCATCATGCCCGCGCGCAGCGCCCTTGCGGACAGCTCCCCAACCGCGCCTTCGAGCAACTTGCGGCTCTCTGTCCCCGGAAGGGGCGGAGCGTCCACCTGCGTCGCGAGCTTCACGGTCGCTGCGACAAGCGCCTGCGTCGGCTGAGTCTCCATCGACGTCGCGAGCGAGCGGAGCTTGTGCGCCTCATCGGCGACGGCGCGCGCGACCTTGCCCGACTTCTTGGTCTTCTGCGGCAAAGGCGGCGCGGGGAGCTTGGCGAGACACCGATCGAAGATCTCCCGCTCCGTCCGGATGATCGCGAGCTGCCGACGCTCGCGCGCGTCCGTCTCCTTCTTCAGGAGCAGAGCGAGCGCTTGCGGCAGCGGTCCACCGAGCAGCAAAGAGAGGCGTAAACCCGCCAGATCGCCGTGCCCCGCCTCGAGCTCTCGGTCCTTGTTGTAAAACAAGCGATCGTAGACCGTCACAGCGCGCAGCATCTTGCCGAGCCGCACGGCGGTGCGCGTCGAGAGGTAGCGCGTCGGAAGAAAGTGAGGGTCGCTCCGTTCGGCCGCGGCGAACTCCACGTCGAGAGCCCCGAGCAACTTGCTCAGCGATTCGCAAACCTGATCAGGCACGACCACGTCGTCCACCACCGCCTGCAGCACGTCGAGATCTTGGATCGTCAGATCCGCGTAGAGCGAGTTGCCCGGGCCGAGCTGCTTCTTGAGCACGCCGCCGAGGCTGAGGGGAGACGCAAAGCTCTTCGGCACGAACGAGACGAACGCGATTCGATCCACGAAGGCCAGGAGGGTCTCGCGCGAGCCTTCGAGCACCTCGGCGAGGTAGCGGTTGGTCGTCATCAGCGCGCACTCGATTCGGCCGCGCGTCGTCTTTCCGCCTTGTTTCAGCTCGCGTTCTTGCAACACGTTGAGCGTCGAGCGCAAGAGCATGTCGCGTCCGTCGAACACCTCGTCGAGGAAGGCGTGCACGCTGCCGAGCATGCCCTCATCGGTGAAGTGCTCCGTTCGACCCGTGTCCATCAGCGTCTTGAAGTTGATGGGGCCCACGAGATCCGTCTGCACGGTGCTCTCGGTGAACTGCCTCGCGTAGATGCTGGGCATGCGGCTCGACTCGTCCACCACGCGCCGAAGGACCGCAGAGGCGATCCCGCTCTTCGCGGTGCCGGGTGGCCCCGTCATCAACACGTGCTCGCGCCCCAACAACGCGAGCGCGATCTGCGCGAGCAGCTCCTCGCGCTCCACGAACGTCTTGCCGAGCTCAGCGAAGAACTCGACGAACCTCGCACAAGCAGCCTCGAAGCGCTTTGGATCCACCTCTCCCATTGGTTGCGCGAGCATACCTGCTCTTTGTCGCCGGGATCGTCTAGCGTCCGTCAGGTGACCGCCCCACGCCACGTGCCCGTGTTGGATGGCGTTCGTGGTGTCGCCGTCCTCGCGGTGATGGCTTTCCACCTGAGCTGGTCGCTCACAGACACGACGCCGCTCGCTCGCGCGCTCAAGCCGATCTTGTTCAAGGGTTGGATGGGCGTCGATCTGTTCTTCGTACTGTCCGGTTACCTGATCACCCTCGGCTTGATCCGACAGAGCGACGCGGCGATCGGTCTTCGCTTCCGAGACTTCTACGTGCGCCGTTCGCTGCGCATCTTTCCGTTGTATTATGCAATCATCGCGATCGGCAGCGTGATTTGCCTGCTCGTGAGCGCCTCTCCTCCGGGCGTGTCGTTCTGGCTGTACGTGCACAACTACGTGCAGGCGCGCGATCTCGACACCGAGGCGTGGACTGGTCACCTCTGGTCGCTCGCGATCGAAGAGCAGTTCTATCTCGTGTGGCCCGCGATGATGCTGCTGTTGCCACGCGCGCGCGCGCAGGTGACGGTGGCGTTGTTGCTCGCGGGGATCTCGGCGCGTGTGTGGATCGTCTTCCGCGGCGGCATGGACGCCGAGCACGCGAGTCACTGGGTGTATCGGGTGACGTTCACTCACGCGGACGGTCTGCTCGCCGGCGCGCTCTTGGCGATTGGTGACAAGTCAATCACTTGGAGGCGGGCGCGCATGGCGGTCGTCGCGTTCGTGATCGCGCTGTACGTGATACCAAAATCGCTCTCGCGAGAGGCCCTCGCGATCTGCGCCGAACCGGTGATGCTCGCCGGTGTCTTCACGGCGGTCGTCTCGTTCGCAGTCGAGGGGACCCGTACGCCCACGCTCGCGCGGCTCTTGTCATCACGCGCGCTGCGCGAGTGTGGTCGCGTGAGCTACGGGATGTACTTGATTCACTGGCCTTTGTACGTGCTGCTTTTGCCGACGCTGAAGCGGATGAACGAGACGCTTACCCCGTGGAGCGCGACGCTGCTTCACCTGGCGCTCGTGCCGATCGGCTCGCTCGTCGTGTTCGTGATCGCGCGCGTCAGCTACCGCTTCTTCGAGGCCCCGATCTTGTCGCTCAAGGCGCGCTTCTCGAGCTGACGCGCGACCACACCGTCGCCAGCTCGTCCGAGTAGGTCATCGTCCACACGCCGCTCGCGCGTAGCGCACGCTCGCCGTCCCGCTGATCGAGGCGCATCATCACGTGATCGACTTTGTACGCGTCGAGGATCGCTGGCGCGTCGAAGCGTCCCCCAACCACCGCGTCGTACTCCTCCCAAGCGCGCGCGTCGTAGAGCTGCACGCGCGTGTCGAGGAACACTTGATCGCTGGGACACGCGTAGATCAAGTAGCTCGCGAAGCCTTGGTCGGCGAACACTCTCTCGTGCGACCCATCGCAGAGCGCGAGCGTCGCCAGGATGGGAGTCTCCGCGCTGAGGAGGCCCCCACGCGAAGCGGGCAACGGCAGCTTGGATCGCCAGAACGGCAGCGTCGCGATCGCGAGCACGATCGACGCGACGACGATCGCGGCGTGCGTGACCGAACGCTTTGGTGCGATGGGCTCCTTGCGAGCGTTGGACTCGGCCTCCATCGCGTTCGCCAGCGGTAACAACAAAAGGAAGCCAAAATAAGGCTCGAAACGCACCGAAGCGATCGCAAGCACGCCGAACACGCCGAGCGGCAACGCTTGCGCGAAGGGCGGCATGTGCTTGCCGCGGACGCAAGCGACGAGCAAGCGTGCGCACGCGACGAAGAAGACGAGGCCGTGTGCCGTCTTGATCGAGATCGGGACGAACTCGGCGTTCGCGAGCACGCCGGTCCCGCCCGCGCGGAAGAACATCGCGACGTGCTCGTAGACTCCGCTGAAGCCCGCAGGGTTGCACCCGCACGCGACGACCCCAACGAGCCCACCCGCGGCCGTGTGCATCATCGCGCGCCGATCTCGAAGTGTGTAGAGTGCACGCAGTCGCGCCGCGCAGTGGATCGCGAGCGCGAGCAGACCGAACGCGAAGCCACCGTGGAGGTTGGTCCAAAGGGCGAAGATCGGCGCAGACCAATAGAGCGCTTTGCCTCGCCCACGCGACTGCGCCGCCATCGCCCACACGAGCGCGCCGAACAACAACAAGGAGAAGCTCTGCGGTCGCACGCCGAAGTGCCCTGCGCCCACCGCCGCCGCGATCACCGAGGCGAGCATGACGTTGGACGTCCGCAAGGGGACGCCGTCTTCGCTCACACGAGCCACTCGCCACACGAGCGCGTAGCCCAAGCTGATCGTGAGCGCGTGCAGTAAGATGACCGCGGCGAGCCCGAGGTTGCTGAACACCTCGTACAAGATGAGCTGCGCGAGCCACGGCTCGTTCACGAACCGCGCGCCGTTCGTGACGAAGCTGAACGCGTCAGTCGTCGGGATCGATCCAGTTTGACCTATGATTTGGCCGGTTCGAACGTGCCACCAGAAATCGTGGGGCTCGATCACGCTCAGATCGAGGAGCGTGAAGAGGTGCAGCGGCAACAGAGACGCGAACGCCATGTCCCAGACGCTCCCTCGCTCGCGCACGATCCCGGAGCTTACTCGATACGAAGCTCGCCGCGCCGCGTTGTCTGACGACGCCTACCGCGCTAAAGAGAGCCCCCGCATGCCCGCCAAGTCCAAAGTCGCCATCCTTCGAACCACGCCCGCCACGGTCCTCGAGGACTACCACCGCGCGATGAACCTCGCGGGGTACCAAGAGGTCATCGCCAAAGACGCGGACACCGCGCTCAAGGTGAACATCTCTTGGCACTTCTTCTATCCGGCTTCGTCGACCACGCCTTGGCAGCTGGACGGCGTCATCGGCGCCATGAAGAAGGACGGCTACAAGTCCGAGCTCATTCACGCGTGCCACAACCGCACTGTGGTGATCGACGCGCACTTGGGAGAGCGAGAAAACAAGCAGATCGACGTGGTACAGGCGCACGGCCTCCGCAACGTCCACTTGTACGAAGGCGAAGAGTGGATCGACGTGCGCGACGCCGTCGGCGATCTCACCAAGAAGTTCTTGTGCCTCAACGAGGTCTACCCGAAAGGCTTCAGCATCCCGAAGCGCTTCATCGGCGAGAACATCATCCACCTGCCCACAGTCAAGACGCACATCTTCACGACCACCACGGGCGCGATGAAGAACGCGTTCGGCGGCTTGTTGAACGAGCACCGCCACTGGACTCACCCCGTCATCCACGAGACGTTGGTCGATCTCTTGATGATCCAAAAGAAGATCCACCGCGGCGTGTTTGCCGTGATGGATGGCACCTTCGTGGGCGATGGTCCGGGTCCGCGCTGCATGATCCCGTACATCAAGAACGTGATCCTCGCGAGCGCCGATCAAGTCGCCATCGACGCGGTGGCCGCGAAGCTCATGGGCATGGACCCGATGAAAGACTGCAAGTTCATCCGCCTCGCGCACGAGCAAGGTCTCGGCTGCGGCGACGTGCGCGACATCGAGATCGTCGGCGATCTCGACGCGGCCAAAGAGAACTGGAACTTCGACGGGCCGTTCAAGAAGATGACCTTCGCCTCGCGCAACCAGCACCGCATCTATTGGGGCCCGCTGAAGAAGCCGATCGAGTGGTCGCTCAAGACTTGGCTCGCCCCGTGGGCCTACGTCGCGAGCGTCACTTACCACGACGCGTTCTGGTACCCGGTCTACGGCAAGCCGCACATCAAGGCCGCGCTCGAGAGTGATTGGGGCGCGCTGTTTCAAAACTGGGGCAACGTCCCGCGCAACGAGAAGGGCTTCCCCGCCGTCGGCGACTCGCACCCGGAGCTCGTTCGCATGGGCCTAAAGCACATGCTCGAAGCGACGCGCCTGATCGGCATGGCCGTCACCGAGAGCCCCGAGGTCCAGGCTCGTCAGCGCCGCAAATCGCTCGAGCACCGCGCCTGAGAGACTACTTCTTGATCCACACACGAGTCTGACGCGCAGGCACGACAGCGCTCGGGCCGGTCATGCCAAGGTTCGTGACGAGCTCCGTGAGCGCGGCGTTCGGCAGGCCGCTCACGTTCGTGTCGGAGTCCCCACGGTTGATGGCGACGTACACGTCGTCCGCCGGAGCGACGGTCTTGGTCTCGAAGAACCACAGGTCCGCGTTGGACGAGAGCGTCGTGCGAGCGCCGCGTCGGATCGCCGGGTGCGCCGCGCGGATCGCGTCGAGCGTCTTGATGCGATCGTGCACGTACTGCTGTCCCGCTGAGTATCCAGACCACTGCATCATGCGGCGGTTGTCTGGATCGCCCGCGCCCGCCATGCCGTACTCGTCTCCGTAGTAGATGAGCGGCGCGCCGTGGTTCACGAGCAAGACGGCGAACGCATTGGCGAGCTTGTCGAACGACCTCTGATCGCTCGGTAAACCAGGCTGATTTTGCCACGCGAGGTTCTTGCCGTCGTCGCCCTGACCCGTCCAGAGGGGAGGCTCCTGCGCGAGGTGAATCACGCGCGGCAGATCGTGGTTGCCGATGAACGTGCTCATGATGGCGTTGCCGCCGTATGCGTAGTCGTTCGCGCTCATGAAAGACGCGAGCTTGTCCATGCCCTGGTACTTGAGCAGCATGCTCTCGACGACCACGCGGCGAAGCGGAAAGTCGAACTGCCCGTCCAGCTTGGTCTTCGGATCAACGAACGACTTGATGAAGCCCGTGTTGAAAAAATCGTAGGTCTCGCCCACCATGTAGAAGCGTTGTTGCGGCTTCTGATTGGCGATGATCTGCGATTGAATCTGCGAACGAAGCTGCGTCAGCCATGAGATGTCTACGTGTTTGATCGCGTCCAACCGGAAGCCGTCCACGCCTGTGTCCTTGACCCACTGCACCGCCGCGTTGACCGAATAATCCCGAGCTGCCGGCACCGTGTAGTTCCAGTGCGGGAGATAGTCCGTGAACCAACAACGGTCTCCCTGAGCGTCCCAAGAACAATTTTGTCCGCAGATACAATCGCCATTGTTGTACGCGTTCGGCCAAAACCAATTCTGGTTGTTCTGGAAGGTGGGGCTGTCTTTTTGGACGTGCACCATCGCGTAGTCGAAGATGACCTTGAGGCTCTTGGCGTGCGCGGCGGTCACTAGATCCTTGAGATCTTGCAGCGACCCGAAGCGCGTCTCGGGCTGGCTGGTGTCGTAGGGCCAATAGCCGTGGTAGCTCGAGTACAGGTGAGAGTCCCCGCCGGTGCCCTTGCCCGCGAAGCTGTCCGCGTTCTTCACTGGCACGGTGAGCCACAAGACGTTCGCGCCGAGATCCGTGAAGTAGCCTGCGTTGATCTTCGCGGTGACTCCCTTCCAGTCGCCGCCCTGGTATTGCGCGGGGAGCTGCACGCCGTTGGGGGCGGCGCCGTTGTTGGTGGGGTCGCCGTCGAAGAAGCGATCCACGAACACGAAATAGATCACCGCGTCGCGCCAGTCGTACACGCCTTGGGGCGTCTGCGGCGGCAGCTCGCAGAGGGCAGGATTGCAAGTCACCGGCGAGAGGAGGTTGTTGGTGTTGTTGTTCTGATCGACCGTCGTCGGCTGCTTGCTGTCGAACGTCCACGTGGTGCCGTTCAAGAGGAACTTGTATTGAACGGCCGTGTTCAACGGCACGTTCACGGTGACCATCCACGTCGATCCTTGATGTGTCATCGGATCGCCGTTCACCCATGAATCGGGCCCGCGGTAGTCGCCGCGCAGCTCCACGGACGACTCATTGTTGAAGGGGTAGGTGAAGTCGTGAGCGCAGCGCTTCAGCTCGTCTGGGCACACGAAGGGCGTCGGTGGTGTGCCCGATCCGTAGTTGTCTCCAGGGCCGCCGTTGCCGGGGTCGAAGATGGCGGCGTCCGGCGGCTGGCCAAAGTCCTTGTTGTCCGTCGCGTCCGATCCGCACGCGACGAGCGCGATCGAAGAGAGGATGACAAGGCAACTGCGGCGCATGGGCGGTGAATCCTGGTCGCGCGGGGCGGCGCTGTCAACTCAGGCCTGAGTGACGGTTCCGCCGGGTAAGTCATCGCCCTCGCCGAGCTCGCTGATGACCGCCCCGAGATCACCCGCGGAGATCAGCGAGTGCTCCTTCAACTGTTTGACGAGCGCCTCTTTGCCGAGCGTCACGGCGTCTTCGTACTTCATGGTGCATTTCGGGTGAAGGTACCCAGCGCTCTTGGTGACGCCCATTCCGGTCTCGTAAATGCGCTCGAACGCGAGGCGCAGCTCGTTCTTGGCGAGCGTCGTGTTGCACACGCGGCACTTGGCTCGCCCGTTCCCCGCGCGCTCCGCGTACGGATAATCTGGGTGCGCATGCTCGGCGATGATCGCGTCGAGCGCCGCACGATCGGGGACCTCTTCTGTGAAGGTCTTGAGCGTGGTGCGCAGATCGTTGGCGACCTTCTTGGCCGCGCATGGCAAGTGCCACCACCGATAGCCCGTTCCGCCATCTTCGGAGAAGTTGTTCACGACCTCTTCACCGAAGCGGTGCAGGTCTTTCAGAATTTTCTCTCCGCAACCGCGACACGTAGCGCGTCCGCTCTTGGCGATCTCGATGACACCCATGGTGCGTGATTGTATCGCGGCGCTCTCGGTCCGTCATGTGCCCCATGATCACGGCAAACATTTGTCGCCGGCTGGCAACAACACTCGCATGGACCACGCCTTGGGTTGCAACACCGCGCGCGCGGGGTCAATCGTTGATACGTCACCTGTTAGCGCGTCGACCCACGATCCGGCTGCGATCTGCAGAAACGGCGCGTCGATGGGCGCAGCGCCGTTGCGGAACACGACCACGATCGCCGCCTTGCCGTCGTCTGTCTCTCGCGCGAAGGCGAGCTGCTCTCCGCCCACGACGAGCGTGCGGTAGCCGCCGCGCCTGAGCGCGTCAGAGCACGCGCGGAGCTTGCCGAGCTTGGACATGAAGTCGCGCGTCGCGCGCATGTCGGCGGTGAGCGCGCTCTCAGGCGGCATCACGCGGCGCGAGTCTGGATCCGCGCGACCCGCGAGCGCGATCTCGTCCCCGTAGTAGACGACAGGAGCGCCTGGCATCGTGAAGACCACTCCGAGCGCAAGGCGCTGCTTTTGGTACACGAGCGCATCCGTGGGCTGCGCTGCCGGGATGAAGCCGTCGCCGTTCGCG
>JANYHY010000647.1 GCA_025362165.1 Myxococcales bacterium
CAGCGAGCCAAGCCCCGTCCTCGCCGAGCCGTGCACTGTCCCCAGCGGACCCACCAACCGTCCGCTCAGAGACGAGCGCCGTCCGTTCAGAGACGAGCGCCGTCCGCACAGAGACGAGCACCCGTCCGCACAGAGACGAGCACCGTCCGTTCACAGACCAGCACCGTCCGTTCAGAGACGAGCACCCGGCACGCAGAAATGAGCCTCCTCCGGCGCCGCAAATCTATTTTCGAGAAACGACGCAACAACCTCCGCCGCGGGTCGACAGGGTCTTGTGAAGCGGAACTCAAACGACACCCCGGGCAAGGTGCCCGCCTCTCGCGCGACGACGCTTCCAGAGAGGAGGACAATACAATGAACACCAGTAAATCTGATATGCAGGCCCGCGATCACAAGGTTCTTGCCGCCATAGGCAAGTACTTCACGAAGCGGACTGTCATCGTGAACGGTGTCACGCACACGGGGAAGACTCTCCTAGGAGTCTTTCAACGCGCGCTAGACACCGCGGACGCTCTGGACGCTGCGAGAGCTTCGGCTCACTCAGCGCTCAAAGAGCAACAGCACGCGCAAGGCGAAGCCGACGCGATGTACGACGCGCTCAAAGCCACCATCGCAGTTGCGGCGGGGCAAGACAGCACGGAGTACAGAGAGTTCGGATTCCCCGCCCGTCGTACTGCCAAGAAGAGCGCGCAAGCAAAGGCCCAGGCCGTGATCAAGCAGCGTGAGACACGCGCAGCTCGACACACGATGGGTCCCGAGCAGAAGGCTCACATTCACGGTGAGGCCAGCAATGGAGCGATCGTGGCCAGCAATGGCGCGAGCTCACTGATGCTGAAATGAGGACAAGGGCGAGGCGGTTCGTCGACAACCTCCTCGCCCTGTCCTGCGCACCGCAAACAACCGCTCCCGACATGCCTCCGGCCAAACGCTGGGGGCATCGTCGTTTTGTCTTGCCGATCGCCAAAGCGGGCGGAGTCTTGTACCGTGAAGGGTTGCGATCATGGCCGACAACAGAACGACGAGCGGCGATCGCCGTCTTGGACTCGTACAATGCCCAGCGTGCGTGGGGCGTGTAAGCGCGATTTCTTGCGGGCTCTGCCACGATGTCAGGCTCGTAGCGGTCGACGCTGCGATCAAGTGGACTCAGGAACACGGGTCGCCTGATCCCAAAGGGCGGCAATGAAGCGCCTACTGACGGCGAGGCCAACGCCAAGACTGGCCTGCCTCACTCCAAGCCACAAGCGACTAGCGCATCAGGCGCAGCAGCACGCACGCGAGCACGATCAACATCGTCCGCATCGTCCGCACCATCATCACCAATAGTCAGGTGCGGCCGCACCCAATCGGCAGCCTCGACCACACGGCCCCCAGTCACTCCAAGCAGCACGTGACCAACCGCAGCGAGTTCCGTGTCGTTCCCTCCGCGATAAGCGAGGATCCGCTCTGCCACCTCGAGGTATGGACCACGGCGCGGCTCGAGGACGAGCAGTCCCGCCAATAGGCCAGCGAGGTTGTACCGCCCCCATCCCTTGAGCACCTCCTGCCACGCGTCTCCATTCTCTGCGGCCCATAGCTCGGGCAGTACGCCATGCGCACGCTTAGGATCCACGATCGCCAGAGCAGCAGCAGCCGGCCCGACGACGCTTGGGTTGCCCTCGAAGGCAGTACGCAGCATCGCTTCAATGTCGGCTCCCGCCTCGCGCCAACCACCACGCCGCACGGCATGCGCGCAGGCACCGAGGCGCGTCTGATTGTGGGTCTTCTTCATCCAGCGCAACACCCGATCGCGATCTTCGTCATGACTGCGCGCCGAGAGCACGTCGAGCGCCGCGGAGAAGAGCTCATCGGAGTGATAGTAGAAATCCTTCTCGGTCTTCGCGAGCCAGTCGAGGAGCTTGCGTAGCCACGCATCCACGCGCGGGTCGGCGTACTGCGCGAGCCCGCGTGCGACATCGGCCAGTCTGTCTGCGCCCTTGTCGCTTGCCGCGAGGAGCAGCTCGAGCACGTCCGGCCCGCCGAAGCGCGCCACTCCTGCGACGAGCTTGGCGGCGCTCTTCTTGTGAAACTGATCGAAGCCATATCCGCGTCGCACGAGCGCCATGATTGGGATCCGCAAACGCTCGTCTGCCAGCACACCGAGGCGCAACTCGTTCGGCCACGATCCCTTGCCCGCCGCGACGACACCATAGAGTCGAACAGCCTCTCGAAAGCGCGCGTCCGAGTCCTTCGCAGCCATCGCCGCGAGCGCCTTGCCATGCAGCGCTACGTCGTCTGGGTGTGCGGCGATGACGGCCACGAGATCGCCGCCCTCGGCCACCGCGCGCGCGACCGCGCCCTTGGCACCCACAGACGCGCGACGCTTCTCACTCGTTGCCTTCGCCTTTGTCTCTACGCCAAGGAGCCGCGAGGGCGCGTCACTCCGTAGCTGCACGAAACGAGCGTCAATGGGTGTCGGACGCTCCACCCACGGCAACAGTGATCGCACGAGCGCGTTCTTCGAGCGCTTCACCAGTGTCCGCGCCTCCTCGAGCTCCGCGCGGTTACCGAGCGCCCAGTGTGCCCACAACCAATAGATCGCGAGGTGCGGCGCGCTTGCGATGAGCTTCTTCTCGGTCTTCCACGCCGCCGCCGAGGGTGCGTTGGCGAGCATCTCCGCCAGCTCGTCGAGATCCTTGTCGCCGAGAAGATTCGCAAGCCACTCCGTGCGCGCGTGGAGGCGGAGCGGATCGTCCGTGAGCTTCCGCTTCGACGCTTTGGTGCGGAACTTCAGCGTGTGTGCGTCGCGCGTGTCGGCGTTGAACGGTCCGCTGCCCGCGGCGAACGTGTTCGCATGAAGGAACTCGCTGATGGAGTAGTGCGCGAGGTGCAATGTCCACTCTTCGTGATCGAAGAAGTACACACGCGACGCGCTGCCATCATCCGCGCGGCAACGCGCCAACCAGAAGTCTCCCGCGGGGCTCTTGCCGATGGGGTAGCACCCGACAAGGAGCGCGTGCAGCCCGATCATCCACAGCTCTCTCCGCGCTTGGGCGAGGTGACGTTCGGCGGCATCCTCGCCGTCGAAGAGGACATGGCCGCCCGCAGCGAACGTGCGCAGCTCACCATACGCAGCGCCAAGCTCGCCAGCATGAGCGAGCCGGAAGAACGCGCGAAGCTCCTTCGCGAATGGCGCGCCGTACGCCTTCTCTTCGCGCTCGAGCAATGCGAGGGACGTGAACCGCTTGCTCTTCGCCTTGGTCTGCTTGGTCCAGGCGCGCACGAGCTGGGGCAGGGCGTTCCCTTCGAGCGAGCACGGCATAGTCAATTGATGCCGCCGTCGGCGGACATCAACGGCCTTCGGCGTAGCGGAGGTGTCGTTGGCACGCCCCAACTGGCGCTTCGAGTCGTCTGCACGGCCCATCGCGCAAGCGTACCGCGCACGCAAGCAGCGAGCGAGACGGCACAGGAGCCCGCACTACCGATTCGCTTGCCCCGAACGACTGGGACCCGCCGCCCTGGGTAGCGTCACGACGAACCTACACCCGCGGACGCGGGTTGTGTCCAAGTGGATCGAG
>JANYHY010000331.1 GCA_025362165.1 Myxococcales bacterium
TAGCCTGTTCGATCCGTTGCGCAGCGCGCTCGAGGCTCGCCCGGAGACGCCGCCGCCGCCGTCTGTTCGCTGATCGCCAATCTTCGCCACGAGGCCAAAACTTTTGCGCGGCTGGCGCGTCTCAGCTTGACCGTGCCCTACCGCGACGAGAAAGAAGCCCTGCGCGCCAAGCTGGACGAGCTCGAGAAGGCGGTCCAAGCGATCGACTCGCGAGCACGCGAGCTCGAGCACCTCCGCCAAGACGAACCGGAGCTGCGCCGGCATCGAGACGAGCTTCGCAACAAGCTCCAGCTTGGCGCGCAGGGCTTCTTTCTCGTCGCGGTAGGGCACGGCCAAGCTGAGACGCGCCAGCCACGCAAAAGTTTTGGTTGCTGCGAAGATTGGTGTCAGCGAACAGACGGCGGCGGCGGCGTCTCTGGGCGAGCCTCGAGCGCGCTGCGCAACGGATCGAACAGGCTATCGGGTACGGGGTCGAGCTTCGCGTAGAGCTCGGACTTCTTCACGTAGACCTCTTGCCGGCGTCCGTCGTCGTCTTCGGTCTTCAACGTCAGCTCGACAGGGCTCCCGCTTCGCCGCGAGATCTGAGCCACCGTGGGCGACACGATCTTCACCATCACGCTCAACAGCTCGCGCACGAGGCCCTCTTCGAAGACCCCCCTGCCGTGGAGGGCTACGTCCAAGAGTCGGCTTTTGTGGCTCACCACGCGACCGCACGCCGAACGCAGCTGCGTGACGAAGCGCTCGAGCTCGACTGTAGCGCTGGGATCGAGCACGGGATCGAGCGACTCAGCGCCGCTCTCTCCAGGGTGCTCGACCTCGGCGACCAGTCCGGCGTCCGTGTGCCGCAACTTGAAGACGAGCGAGTCCTTCTGATCTGGCTTTCGCCGCAGGCGCAGCTCCGCCGCGTCATCGTCTAGGTCAAAGCCGCCGATGTAGAAGTCGTCCAGCGTGATGGGCTCGTAGGAGACTGTGCGCTTGAAGAGGCTACGCTTGACGCCAACCGGGAGAGTGATCCCTTGCGCGAAATCCAAGATGCGTCGCGGCTTCTGCCACTCTTCGAGCGCGTCCACCGAGAGCGCGAAGCTCGCCGATATCCCCTCTTGGTGGACCAGCGCAGTCTGGAACTCGTTCTTGCCGTCTTCGAGGTCCATGAGCGTGCGCGACTCGGAGACCGGCAAACGCAGGGCGATCAGGATCGTCTCGAGACACTGGCGCGAGAGCACCTTGGCATGGTCGACCTTTTGTTTGGCGGTCTCTCTGGCTCGGTGAGCTTCGTTCGCAGCGTCTTGGTGCGCTGCGCCCACGATCGCGGCGGCGAACTCCGTGACGCGACGAGCGTAGTCCGCGATCAGCGGGTGGCCGCCCGTGGTGGCCGCGGTGATGGCGTAAGTGACGGCCGCGTGAGCGCTCTCGAGCGACTCGGTCGCGCGCATGCGAGTCACCTCCTCGGATTGGGCAGCCTCCGAGGCGACGCGTCCCTCGGCGTCTGCGCGCGCAGCGATCGCCGCCTGCTCGACGAACACTCGCAGCGCCGCGAGCATGTCGTACTGCGGCGGGAACGGCACTGAGTCTCCGTAGAGGTACCGCATGATGAATAGACCCTAGCGCCAAAGCCCCCTCGCTTGGAAGCGCCTGTTACTCCGAGAGCGCCCGTCCGAGTTCGTGGATGTCCGCGAGCTTCTCTTCAAAGGGCTTCCAGTCGTCCGTCGCGTCGATGGCCGACCAAACGCGCTCGACCTCGTCCTTGTGCAAGTGAGCGGGCTCGGGGCGCGCGAAGTAGTCTTCGTCGAGCCGCGAAGGTGCGCTCGGTACAAAGAGCGCGAGGTGGCTGCGGAGCGCCGCGAAGTCTGCCGACGCGTACTGGGATCGCAGCGGGCCCGCCATCGCGCGGCGCTCCGACGCCTCTCCGCCGAACCAGTCGAAGAAGAAGCGATCGAACGGGACGCGTGACATGTCAAGGAACGCGAACACTTCGCCGATGAGCGCGTCGTCCGCCACCTCTCCTGCAGAGCGGAGCCCGAGCCGCCGTAGCATCGCGACCTGCGTGTGACGCACGAAGGACACCTCGAACTCGGCGAGCGCGCGGCCGATCGCCAGCGAGGGCTCGAGTATCCGCAGCGCTTCGCCCAAGCGCGTGAGGTTCCACAGCACCGTGCCAGGCTGGCGTCCGTATGCGTAGAGCCCGCTCTCGTCGAAGTAGGCCGCCGTGAACTCGACATCGTACTGAGGCAAGAATCGCCATGGCCCGTAGTCGAAGCTCTCGCCTGTGATGTTCATGTTGTCAGTGTTGAGGACGCCGTGTACGAACCCCGCGACCATCCATGCTGCGGCCGTCTTCGCGTGGCGCTCGGCCACCGCTTGCAAAAGCGCGCCGACCGGATCGCGCGCCGCTTGGACCTCTGGGTAGAACCGCGACACCACGTAGTCGAAGAGCCGCCGCATGCGCTCAGCGTCCCGATCGAACGCGAGGCGCTGAAACGTGCCGAACCGTACGTGCGAGTGCGAG
>JANYHY010000362.1 GCA_025362165.1 Myxococcales bacterium
ATTCTCTGTGACGAGGTACTAGGAAGTTGTTCGCGTCGCAGAATGTTGGTTAGCGTCTTGACCACAAGCTCATCTAGGGGGACGTGGCCATGCTTCACATCGACACGGGCAACACTGCATTCATGCTGGTCGCGAGCGCGCTCGTCCTGCTGATGACGCCTGCGCTGGCGTTCTTTTATGGTGGCCTGGTCGGTCACAAGAGCGTCGGCACCATTATGTTCCAGAGCTTCGTCTCCATGGGCTGGACGACGCTCATCTGGGTCTTGTGCGGCTTTTCGCTCTGCTTTTCAGGCGACTTTCACGGTGTGATTGGCAATTTGGATCAGGCGATGCTTCACGGGATTACCCTGGACACACCATCACCTAACCCGACGGTCCCAATGTTCGTGTTCGTCGTCTTTCAGATGATGTTCGCGATCATCACGCCCGCCTTGATCACCGGCGCGTTCGCCAACAGAGTGACGTTCAAAGCATACTTGCTGTTTCTTACGCTCTGGTTGTTCTTCGTCTACTTCCCATTCGTCCACATGATTTGGGGCGGTGGCATCCTGCAGAAGTGGGAAGTGCTCGATTACGCTGGCGGCATCGTCGTGCACACCACCGCGGGTATGGCCGCGCTCGCGTCAGTGATCTATGTCGGCAAGCGCAAAGTGAAAGAGAACGTCCCCCACAATATCCCGTTCGTCGCGCTCGGCACGGGGCTGTTGTGGTTCGGCTGGTATGGATTCAACGCGGGCAGCCAAGGCGCAGTCGACTCGGTCACCACAGTTGCTTTCTTGAATACGCACGTCGCAGCGGCCGCCGCCGGGATGACCTGGCTCTTCGTCGAGTGGCGTCGCGAGAAGAAGCCGAAGTTCGTCGGGTTCCTCACGGGGGCTGTCGCGGGGCTCGCGACGGTCACTCCAGCTTCGGGCTTCGTATCGCCGACATCAGCGATCCTGATCGGCATCATCGCCGCGCTCGTCTGCTACTACGCGTGCGCGTTCAAAGCCTCGCGCGGCTGGGATGACGCGCTCGACGTTTGGGGAGTGCACGGCGTTGGCGGCGCGACAGGCACCATCATGCTGGGCGTCTTCGCGTCGAAGTCCTTCAATCCTGCAGGAGCAGACGGCATCTTGCTCGGCGGCACCACGTTCTTCATCCATCAGTGCGTAGCGACTCTAGCCGCGGCGGTCTGGGCGTTCTCGTTCACGTACGGGATGCTCTGGCTCGTCAACAAGCTGACGCAGGTCAAGGTGGACGACGATCACGAAGCGGTCGGCCTCGACGAAGCGCTGCACGGCGAGCGCGCGTATCATCACGCGTGAGCGGTGGTTCATGACTGTGCCGTGTGATATGGCAAGCGCGTGTGGTCCTGTCCGACCTGTGGCCAAGAAGTCGCCGATGAAGAGGTTGACTGCGCCAGCTGCAAGCGGCGTACGGCGAAGGCCCCTCCGCAAGTAGAGGCAGCCCGCGAGCAGCTCCGCATCACGCGTGAGAAGACGCTGACGGCCGGCCCCAAGGAGTGCGCCGAGTGCGGCGCTGACGTGCGCTTCGACGACTTCCGATTGAAGACAGACGAAGGGCGATATCTCTGCTCGGACTGTCAGGATGAGGAAGACGAAGCGATCCGCCGCCGCGCGATGTTGATGCGCACCTGGACGGGTTGGATCGTGGTCATGCTCCTGATCGGCGCCTTGGTCGTCGGAGCGCTCAGCCTGAGCGGATCGCTCGGCTCGTTCCGCAAAGGGACAGCCGTAAAGACCGAGTGATCTTCGTCAGCGCCCCGAGCTGCCGGTGCCGATCTGTCCGAGCACCCACGCCGCCCGTGCGTTGGTGTTCGCGTGCGTGGCGAGGGCTTGCGTCAGCTGCGTGTACCAGAGGTCGAGCGAGACCGTCTTCGTGCGGAGCGCCACGCCGCGCACGACCTTCTTGATGGTCGCGACCGCGTGCTGTCCCTCGCGGTGCACGTGGAAATGATCAGGGTCCAGATGAATCTCGATCGAGAGCACGTGCGCTCCGTTCGATTGGATCTGGGTGTGCTCCGTGAACCCCTGCGAGAGCGTGGTCGCGAGCTTGGTCATGAACGCTTCGACGTTGGCCAAGTCGATCGCCATGCCGGCCGCGATTTGGTCCGCACCGATGGCGACTTGCATCTGCGTCTTGCAGAACGGACACGTGTAGACACGACCATCCCACTGAGGGGTCATCATGGCGCCGCAGTTGTTGCATTGAACGGTCGATGACATTGCTGCAAGGATATCGCTGGCGGGGCTGCCCTGTCACTCTAACCTTGAGCAGCGCGTCGAAAAGCGTGAGAAGGCTCACACCGTCGTCCTCGTCTTAGCGGGGGCGTACGGTGATCGTTTGCGTGCCCGCGATGTGCGTGAGCGAGGCCGTGGTCTTGGTGAGCGCCACTTGGCACCCTCCACAGTCGATCGAGGCACCGCTGGGAAATAGTCTAGGTGGGAGCGCAACGAGGGTTGGCGCCGTGATCGACGCGTCTGCGGTCATCACGAAAGAGAGCGTCTTTTGCGCCTCATCATACGTGTAAGATGCAAGTGTCCCTGCGACGCGCTCTGGGTACGGTCGCACCACTTGGCCGGCGAGATCTGGCTTCTCTGTGCCGTCTGGATTCAAGAAGCCATAACCGTCGCTCTCGTCGTACGCCCAATACTCGTTGCCCGCGGCGACCGCGCCGGCGGCGTCGAACTCCGCGCGCATGTACTCCTTGATGCCAGGTTGCGAAGCCTGCCCGCCGTACTCACCGATCCATAGCGCGGCGTTGAGCGAGCGCGCTTCGGCCGCATAGTTCGTCACGTTCTGCATCAGCAGATCGCGGTGCGACGCATCGAAGCCCTTGCCTGACTCCGCGTCCGAGTCGTACGAGTGCGGCGAGTAGACGACGTTCGGAAATGAGAACGGGGTCAAGCGCGTAGGCAGTCCGAGGTTGCGGCTCGCACCCGGTTCGAGGAACGCGACCCACTGCGGCGCGACCGAGCGCACGGTCGTCACCACCTTCGTGTAGAGCGGCGCGAGCAAATCAGGCTCGTATCCGGACATGGAATACGTGCCCCAATAAGGCTCGTTGAGCGCGTCGAAGCCGATCACGTTCGCGTGGTGGACGAGCTTGCTCGCCACGCGTCGCCACGCCTCGGCGAAATGCGATTGCAGCTCTGCGTCGTGATAGAGGCCATCCACGCACCTCTGCAAATTCGGATCGAGGTACCCCAAGAACCACGGGGTCGCCGGCTTGAATGCGGCATACGATTGCTCGTCGCACGTCCATCGCGGCGCGCCGTCGCCGCCTGAGAAGCCATCGCCGTAGAGATCTTGGTGCATGTCGACGATGACGAGCACGCCCGCGTCTTGTGCCCACCCGATGCGCTCGTCGACCTTGGCGAGGTAGGCGTCGTCGTAGGCTCCGCGCGCGGGCTCGATCGCAGACCAGGTCACGAGGAAGCGCACCGAGTTCATGCCCCAGTCGTCGGGGAGGCGGGCGTAGTCGGGTGCCTGCTGGAAGCCGAAATAGGGCGCGTTCTTGTGGGCGCCAGCGAGATTCATCCCGCGCAGGATCACGGTTCTACCCTCCGGATCTCGCAGGGCGTCGCCTGACACGTGCCACGACTGCGGCGCTTGGCTCGATGGCGTGGTGCTACACGCGCCGATGAGCGTGGCGATGACGATCGCTCTCACGGCGCACCCGCGATCGGCAACACGAGCGAGAACGTCGTGCCGCTCGGAGACGACTCCACGCCCACGCGCCCGCGGTGATCCTCGACGATGCGCCGCACGACCGCGAGCCCGAGGCCTGCCCCCTTGGCTTTGGTGGTGAAGAACGGCTCGAAGACGCGCGGGAGCACGTTGTCCGGGATGCCACCGCCGTCGTCTCTCACGGCGACGACCACACTCGCGTCGACTCGGCTCGCGTGGATCCGCACCGTTCCTCCGCGCGGCATCGATTGCATCGCGTTCATGGCGATGTTGGCGAGCGCTTGACGTATCAACCGACGATCCATCGGGATCGCAGGCAGATCGCGCTCAACCTTCGTCTCGAAGTTGATCTCCGCCTTGTGATCGGGCTGCGCCTGCACTGACGTGATCGCCTCAGCGATGACACGGGCGACGTCCTCTGGCTCTAGCGAGAGCTCGCGCGGTCGGGCGAAGTCGATCAGCTCGCTCACGATGTTGTTCAAGCGCGCGCACTCCTCCTCCAAAATGCCGAGCAGGATGGTGTCGTCTTCTGTCGGTGGGCGGCTGCGCCGGAGCGCGGAGGTCGCGTTGACCATGACACCGAGCGGGTTGCGGACCTCGTGCGCCACGATCGCGGCGAGCTCTCCGAGGGCGGCGAGGCGCTCTCGCTTGACCATCGCCGCTCGCGTCGTCTCGAGGTCCGCGTAGCTGCGCTTGAGCGACTCGTACAGGCGCGCGTTCGCGATCGACAGGCCCACTTGGTTCACCATCGCCTGCGCGAGCTCCACCCAATCGGCCTCGAAGGTGCGAGGTCCGCGCGTGTCGCCGAAGACGAGCACACCCTCCAGCCTCCCGCGCGGCGTCATCGGGAACGCGGCCACCGCCGTCGCCTGGAACTTGCCGACGAAGCGGGACTTCATCGCGCGTTCGCTCGTCGACGTGTCGTTGATGATGACAGGCTTTCGCTTCTGCGCTGCGAGGGCCGCGATGGTCGTATCGTCGTCGAGCGGGATCGTGACGTCGCGGAACTGGTCGCGGTACGCCGCAGAGACCGCGCCGTCGCGTAACAACTGGTTCTCTTCGTCGAACAAGAGGACGAAGCAGTTCGACACGTCCAGCAGTGGCACGAGCGAGTCCGCGGTCATCTGAAGGACCACTCCGAGGTCGAGCGAACTCGAGGTGGCGCGCGACAAATCGAGCAAGATTTGGGTGCCGCGGAGCTTGTCCAGTGCCGCCGCGCTCCTTCGGGCTTCGGTGAGCGTCGCGCCCGCGAGGTCTGCGAACAAGGACAACAGGAACGCGTCGGACACGTCCACCGAGCCAGAGACGATCAACACCTCGCCGTGCGTGGGGTCGCTCATGGGGAGGTAGACGCGTGTGGGCTCGACGCCGCCGCTCCCCTCGAAAACGGGTCGCCCGCTCTCCAGCGCGTCGCGCGCAAGCTCGCAAGAGAGCGCAGAGTGAACAGACCAATCGTCTCCGAGCGACATCGTCTGAGCGACGAACCCGGCGCGACGAAATCCTGCCACTGCGCGCTCACGCACCTCGCGCTCACTGCCAGCGGTCCCGAGCGAGCTCGCGATCTCGAAGAGCGAGCGCGCGACGTCGAACCGGCGCTCGTCGGTCGCCATGATCGAGACGAGCATGAAGTCGCCATCTCCATCCGCTGCGGGCAAGAGCGACGGCTGCGCGTGCACGTAGATAGGCTGGCCGGTGGAGCCCTTTCCCAAGGTGGTCACGACGCCCTCGGGGATTTCACCGGAGCGCGCGTCGCCGACGAGGCCGAGGATCCTGCTCCGATCCAGCGACGGGAGCACGTCGCCCAGCTCGCGCGCCAAGAGATCGCTGCGGGCGTACCCGAAGACGCGCATGCACGCCTCGTTCGCTGCGACGATTCGAGTTCCGCGGAGCGCAATGACGGGGTGACCCAGCGCGTCCGCGATGTCGCGGACGTCCGTCGCGGTGTAACGCCTGCCGCTCATCAGCCAGCGTGCAGTCTAGCACGCGCTCCGACACCTCAAACGCCCGCACATGAGGTAACTTGACGGGTTGTGCCCTTCCGAGCATGGTCTTCCATTGGGGCGACCCAACGGCATGGTTCACGCGTGAAACGTTCGACAAAAAGCACCGCACTGACGCGCGCGCTCGCCCTCGGGTTCGCGGCGATGCCGATCGTGGCGTGTTCTCTGTTGCTCAACACATCGACCGAGCAGTGCGCGACGGACGGAGACTGCGCGCACTACGGGAGCGCCTTCAAGTGCTTCAGCCGCACGTGTCAGGCGGATACTCCGGACTCGGCCCCGGACGTGCAACCTGACGCAACCCCGCCAGACCCTGTGTGGGGCTGCCTCGGCAACGTCGTGACGCCGACGCCCAAGAAGCAAAAGGTCCACGTCACGGTGCCGCTCATCGAGCTCATCACCAAGTTTCCGGTCACGGACGTCAGCGTCAAAGTGTGCGCGAAGATCGACGTGAACTGCGCTACGCCGCTACAAAGCACCGTGCCCAGCGCACAAGGGGTGATCGCGATCGACATCGACGCAGGGTTCGATGGCTACGTGCTGATCGAGCCCAACCTCCCGGACGCTGGCTGCAAGGTCGACTCGGGCCAGGACGCCGCCACCTGCTACTACCCGTTGATCGCGCCGTCGCTCGTGTTCTTCAATCCGCCGCTCACGGACGACACGACGTACATCACGGTGATCATGTTGTCGCCGGACACGCTCGCGACGCTCGCCAAGGCCAACGGGGACACGGTGGATCCGACGCTCGGCGCCGTGTTCATGGAAGCGGTGGACTGCTCGTTTCACGCAGCCAAGGACGTCGCCGTCTCGCTCGACTCGACGACGATGCTGACGCGCGGATTTTACTTCACCGGCAGCATCCCTTCGTTGACCGCGAGCGCCACGGACTTGACTGGATACGCGGGCTTCATCAATACGCCCACGGGCGCACGCACTGTGACTGGCGTGCTCAAGCCCAGCCAGAAGTTCATCGGCAAGACGAGCGTGTTCGCGCGCCCGGGCCATATCAGCTACACCACACTCGCACCATCGCAGCCCTGAAGGAGGAGTGGTGACGGAGGAGGCAGCCCAGAGCCTAGGCAAATACCGCCCGATCGCGGTGCTCGGGCAGGGCGGCATGGCGCGCGTTTTGTTGACGGTCGCCGAGGGGCCCGCGGCGATCCAGAAGCTCCTCGTCGTCAAAGAGATCCGCCCGGAGCTCGCCAAGGATCACGAGTTCGTCACGATGTTCATGGACGAAGCACGCCTCGCCGCGCGCCTCAATCACCCCAACTTGATCCAGACGTACGAGGTCGGCGAGCACGATGGCCGCCCGTTCATCGTCATGGAGTACCTCGAGGGCCAGCCGCTGCACGCGCTGATGGGACGCGCGGGTCGCCCCAACGTGCCGATGAAGATCCAGCTCACTGTCTTGAGCAAGGTGCTCGCGGGCCTGCAGTATGCGCATGACTTGAAGGGCTACGATGGCGCGCCGCTCTCGGTCGTGCACCGCGACGTGTCTCCGCAGAACGTGTTCGTTTGCTATGACGGGCAGGTCAAGCTCGTCGACTTCGGCATCGCAAAGGCCGCCGGATCCGTGGCGCGCACGCAGACTGGCGTGTTCAAGGGCAAGCTCGGCTACGTCGCGCCCGAGCAGATCACCTCGACACTGATCGACCGGCGCGCGGACCTCTACTCGATCGGCGTGATGCTCTGGGAGGCGCTCGCGCGGAGGCGCCTCACGTCTGGTGATGGTGAGGCCGCGGTGCTCCACAAACGCACGAACGGTCTACACCCGAAGATTCGCGAGTTCGCGCCTGACGCGCCGCCTGAGCTCGCGGAAATTTGCGACCGGGCGATGGCGCTGCTGCCCGACGAGAGGTTCTCGAATGCGGCTGAAATGCAGGCCGCGCTCGATCGTGCGATCGATGCACTCGGCTTGCGCGCCACAGACGTGGAGATGGGCGAGATCGTCCAACGCACGTTCCAGAGCGAGCGTGACAAGCTCCGCGCGGTGCTGGAGCTGCAGCTGGCCAATCCGCCGAGGATCACCATCGACTCGCTGAGGACTGGCCAACTCCCGTCGCTCGCGCGCGAAGACGCGGCGCCGCTCAGCTCGCTCTCTCCTTCGGTGCCACCGCCAGGTCCGTTTCCGTCTGCGCCGCCTGCCGGGCCGCTCGCGTCGGACGAGGCCACGCCGAACTTCCGCAAACGCTCGCCGATGGTCATGCTCGCAGGAGCCGTCGCGATCGTCACGGTCGGCGGCGTCATTGGCTTCGCGGCGCTGCACGGAGACGGACCGACCGCCGCCGCGAGCACGCTCGTGAGCGTCTCGTCCACCCCGCCCGCGGTCACGACGCCGCCGCCTGTCGACACAGTCCAAGTCTCCATCCAAGTGCACCCCGACACGGCGCACATCTCGATCGACGGCGTCATCACCAACGGCAACCCGTTCCACACGACGGTCTCGCGCGATGGACACGCGCACAAAGTCGCCGCGCAGCTGCAGGGCTACGCCACCGACGAGCGGCTCGTCTCGTACGATCACGACGTCGTCGTGGAGATGAACCTCAAAAAATTAGGCGCCGGCGTCAGCAACAACGTCAACACCAACACGGGGGCGCCAACATCGACCGGCGTGGACCCCGGCACGGATCTGAAGAGCCCCACCAGCAAGCCCAAGCACACCATCGACGACAAGGATCCGTATCAATGAGGCGACTCAATAGCGCGATCGCGCTCGTGGTCACGCTCGCAGTATCGACGACGGCCTACGCGCAGAAGACGGACGAGGCGCGCAGTCGCTTCGGGCGCGGCGTCGAGCTCTTCAAAGACGGCGACTACCGCGCAGCGCTCATCGAGTTCAAGCGCGCGTACGAGCTCGCGCCGAACTACAAGGTCCTCTACAACCTTGGCCAGACGAGCCTCGAGCTGCAGGACTACGCGTCCGCGCTCAAGACGTTCGAGCAGTACTTGAGAGAGGGCGGCAAGGACGTCTCGTCCAAGCGCCGAGCAGAGGTCGAGGCGGAGCTCGGCAAGCTACGCACGCGCGTCGCGAAGATCACGGTCGAGGCGAACGTGGAGGGCGCCGAGGTGACCATCGACGACATCGTCGTCGGCAAGACTCCGCTGACCGAGCCGCTCACCGTGAGCGCCGGACGCCGCAAGATCTCGGTCTCAAAATCAGGTCTTACCACCGCGACGCGCACGATCGACATCGCGGGCGGCGACAATCAGAAGGTGCCGCTCGAGCTGGTCGATCCGCAGGCAGCCGTCGTGACCACCACCAACCCGTCAACGGACAACCCAGACGTCGTTCGCGCTCCCACCCAAGGACCGCTCACCGTGTTCGAGCCCGTGAAGACCAAGAACATGACTCCAGTGTGGATCGGGGTTGGCATCACGGGTGGTCTCGCGGTCGGCACTATCGTGTTCGGGATCGTCGCCATCTCTGCGAAGAGCACGTTCGACACGCGCGTCGGCGAGCTCGGTCAAAGCGCGCAGAGCATCGACGACGCGCGTTCACGGACACGAACGTTCGCGCTCGTCACCGACATCTTCGGCGGTGCGACGATCATCGCGGCAGGAGTGACTCTCGCGTTGGCGCTCACGCGACCGACAAGGATCAAAGAAGCGTTCGTTCGCCCATATTTCAGCCCTTTCGGCGGCGGTGTGGCCGGCGCCTTCTGATGGCGTGATCGAGTGGTGGTCCGCTTGACGCGCGAGCGCGCGGGTGCGAATGCTCGCCCATGCACGTGGACGTAGTCATCGTCGGGGGAGGTCCCGCGGGATCTGTGTGCGCTGCCAAGCTGCGCAAGCTCGGACGGAGCGTCATCCTCCTCGAGAAGGAGCGCTTCCCGCGTTTCCACCTGGGCGAGTCTCTGCTGCCGCAGTCGCTGTACATCCTCGATGACATCGGCGTGCTGGACGAGGTGCGCGATCGCTTCATCTGGAAATACGGCGCGCGATTCCATGACGATCGCGACGGGCGCAAGGCGCGCTTCGTGTTCGCCAACGCGTTCGACGAGAAGTGGCCTCACGCGTTCCAGGTCGAGCGCTCTAAGTTCGACGAGCTCCTCTTGCGACACGCCTCGAAGCTAGGCGCAGACGTCCGCGAAGGCTGGACCGTCAAGCGCGCGCTCATGCAGGGAGATCGCGTGGTGGGCGTCGTCGCCAAGGATCCCGAAGGCAAAGAGCACGAAATCAGAGCGACGATGACCGTAGACGCTTCTGGGCGAAACGCGCTCATGGCGCACGCGACCCGGTCGACGAGCAAGATCCCGAAGCTCGACAAGACCGCGTTCTACTCGCACTACACTGGAGTGCCTCGACCGGACGGGGAGCTCGCGGGCGACATCGACATCGTCATCTTCGAGGAGCAGCCGCGCGACAAGATCACAGGCGCGTGGAGCGGCGGTTGGTTCTGGATCATCCCGTTCAAAGGCGCGACCACGTCGGTGGGTGCGGTGGTCGCGAGTGAGTGGATCAAGAGCAACCGCCACAAGGGCGGCCCCGACGAGATGCTCCAAGCGGCGATTGATCAGTCAACGACCGCGACCGATCTCACCAAGAACGCCACGAAACAATGGCCCGCGCGCGTCGAGGCTGACTACAGCTACCGCGTCGGCAGGACGTGCGGCGACGGCTGGGTCTCCATCGGAGACGCAGGCGGCTTCATCGATCCGCTGTTCTCGACGGGCGCTCACATCGCGATGCGCAGCGCTTGGAAGGTGTCGGACGTGATCGACGCGGCCCTCCGCGATGCAGATCCGAGCGAAGCGCGCTTCGCTGATTGGGTGCAAGATACACGCACAGGTGTGGAGACCTTCATTCAGGCGGTCGACGCGTTCTACAAGGGGCCGCTGCTCGAGTATCTGTTCGCGGAGAACCCTCGCACGGTGCTGCGTCGCTCCATCACGAGCATCCTCTCGGGCGACGTGTTCACGAGCGAGTCGATCTGGATTCGCGATCTCCGTGTCCGCCTCGCCGAGATGAACGCGAAAGCCCCCTAAGCGCGGCGCGAGCCAGTTCTGCTAGGATTGCTGCGTGATTCGCCGCGTCGAGATCCAGAACTACCGCTGCATTCGGAAGGCAACCATTGAGCTCGCGCCGCTAACGGTGCTCGTTGGCCCCAACGCATCAGGGAAGAGCACACTGCTGGCGGCATTGGCTCCACCGCAGCGCGGCTTCTCCGCACGCGACTTCTGGCAGCAACGCGCAGACCTTCCAATCTCGGTCGAGGGGATTCGAGACGAAGGCAATTGGGGTAACGTCCCTCATAATTTTCGCGATCGGCCCTATTCCTTCGCGACCAT
>JANYHY010000424.1 GCA_025362165.1 Myxococcales bacterium
GTCGCGGATGGGATGGGCGGACACGCAGCAGGTGAGGTCGCGAGCCAAGAGGCGGTCGAAACCGTCTTCGGCATGGTCAAGCGAGGCTCGCGCGAGCTAGCCACGCTCTCTGCTCCGCTCGACGACGCGGCCGTGCGCGCAGCGTCCCGCTTGATGGAGAGCGCCATCCAAGCCGCCACTTACATGGTCTTCTCGATGGCCGAGATGGACAGCAAGAAGAGCGGCATGGGCACGACCATCAGCGCGATGCTCGTCCTCGGCGCGTATGCCGTGACAGCGCAAGTCGGTGACAGCCGCATCTATCGCATCGCGAAGGATTTGGTCGAGCAGCTCACCGAGGATCACACGCTCATCGCTTGGCAGCTGAAGCAAGGTTTGATCACTCAAGAGGAAGCGAAGGTCTCCCCGCACCGCAACGTGATCACACGCGCGGTCGGCAATCGCGACTACGTCGAGGTGGACACTCGGCTGATCGCGCTCGAAGCTGGAGACAGGTTCCTGCTCTGTTCAGACGGCTTGCACGGCTATCTACGCGAGACGGACGTGGGCCCGATCGTGAAGCTGCGCGGCAACGCCTCCGTGAAGCGCTTCATCGATCTCGCCAACGAGCGCGGTGGCAAAGACAACATCACAGCTGTCCTAGTCGAGCTGGATTGAGGCGGAGCGCGGCGCTTTTCGCCGATACCTTCGCGATACCGTCGTCGGGCGTCGTCGCCGTACGCGGAGTACGGCTCCTCGGCCGCTCCTAGGTCTCGCTTGGTCTCGGCGAAAATCGCCGCACTCCTCGGCGCGCGGGTGTTGCGGAGTACGGCTCCTCGGCCTCGCTGAAAATCGGCGCGCGTGGGTGTTGTGGAGAAGTTGGCCTTGGGGGAGTGGAGTTGGTAGCGGAGGGTGGCCACATGCGTGTTGGTGTTGACACGGTCGGTGGGCGCGCGGCGCTTGATTTGGCTGGGATGTGCGGCGGCGTGGATGTCGCAAGTTGACAATGGAAGCTCAAACAGCGATTGAGTTTTTTTTGAGAGGACCCGAGAATGTTGGACAAGCGTCGCGTGGGGGTTCTGATGGGTGGCACGAGCGCGGAGCGTGACGTGTCTCTGCGCACGGGCGAAGGCGTGGCCAAGGCTCTCGAGGAGCGTGGTCATGAGGTCGTGCGTGTCGCGTTCGGTCCCAACACTCGCGGCGTCGACGAGCTCGTTCGCGCGGCGAAGATCGATGTCGCCTTCCTGGCGCTCCACGGCCGCGGCGGTGAGGACGGCTGCGTGCAAGGACTCCTCGAGCTGCTTGCGATCCCGTACACCGGCTCCTCGGTGCTCGCGAGCGCGCTCGCGATGGACAAGCAAAAAGCCAAGGAGCTGTTTCGCCTCCACAACGTCCCGACCCCGCCGTACTACGTCGCGTCCGAGGCTGACCTCGCGGATCTAGAAGACGTGCACGGCAGCTTTGGTTTCCCGGTCATCGTCAAGCCGCGCGGCGAAGGCTCGAGCGTCGGCGTGACCAAGGCGACCAACATGTCCGAGCTCCAGGCCGGCATCGTGGGCGCGTTGAAGCACGACGACAGCGTGCTGATCGAGCGCTTCATCACAGCGATGGAAGTGCACGTCGGCATCGTGAACGGGCGTATTTTAGGCGCGATCGAGATCGTCCCGAAGAGCGGCATGTACGACTACCAATCGAAGTACACAGCGGGCATGACCGAGTATATCTGCCCGCCGCGCCTGCCTTCGGTGCGCGCGCGTGGCGTGATGAACCTCGCAGAGCGCGCCGCTCGTGCGCTCGGAGTCACGGGCGCTTGTCGCGTGGACTTGCTCGTGACCGAGGGAGAGAACGAATACGTGCTCGAGGTGAACACGCTCCCCGGCATGACACCGACCTCCTTGTTGCCAAAGATCGCAGCCTCCGCGGGCATGGACTACGGCGCGCTATGCGAGGCTATCCTCGAGAGCGCGAAGGTCCACGCGGGTCTGCCCAAGATGGACAGAGTCGCGCGCCGCACCTCGCATGTCGCGCCGATCGAAATCGCGAAGAAGCGCGTCGCCTCCGGTCGCTGAGCCCGCTACGAGGGTGAGCCGATGTGCGCAAGCGAGCGCGCTTGCATAGGGGCCACGAACCGGTAGACTTTTCCTGGAGCCGTGGGCTCGAGGAACGGGGCTTTACTTGAGGGTCTTCAACATCTGGACCGTGTGTGGTCTCGCTGCGGCCGTGGCGTGCGCCCACGCGCCGACCAGCACGGACGACGTTGACGCCGCGACGCCGCCAATCCCTCCGGCGAGCTGCGACTCGATCGGCGCTTCTGTGACTGTGGCGCCGCTGCGCCGACTCACACGCGTCGAGTACGACAACACGGTGCGCGATTTGTTGAATGACTCGAGCGCTCCTGCGTCGAGCTTCGTGCCCGATCTCGCGGTGAACGGCTTCACGAACAACGCACGCGCGCTGACGGTGACGCAGCTGCTCGCGAGCCAGTTTTTCTCGGCGGCCGAGCAGCTCTCACGCGCTGCCTCGACGCA
>JANYHY010000455.1 GCA_025362165.1 Myxococcales bacterium
GAAGTGCCACCAAACGACTGCAGAGAGGCAGATCAGCGGCGGGACGTTCATCTTGAAGGGTGGCGGCTGGTACGCAGATGCGTACAGCTCCAAGCCCAGCTCGGGCGAAGCAAAGTCCGAGAAGACCGACAAGACCGACAAGTCCGACAAGTCCGACAAGTCCGACAAATCCGACAAGTCCGAGTCGAAGACCGAGAAGTCGAAAGAGACCAAAGAGACGACAGCCGCGGCTCCCCCAGCGCCTGCAAAGACGACTCCCTCGACTCCCTCGACTCCCTCGAAGACCGATTGAATGACGGTGGTCAGCGGCGAACGCGGGCGTGAGAACGCACGAGCTCCATGGTGCGCTCGATCGTAAGGTCGTGCTCGCGGGCCACACGGCGGATGACGACCTCCGAGATCCGACCGCGCAAAGGCGTCGCGAGCTCGTCCAAGTGATCGACCCAAGGGCGAGCGTCTCTCGTGAGGTCGGCGCGAGTTTGATCGTCGATGGATCGCGCAGACAGCAGGCGTTTTGCGCTCAGGGCCGAGCGTGTGAGCTCGTGGAATCGCGCGGTCACGACCATCCATTGCTCGGGCGCTGCTCCATCAGCGACGCGATCGAGCGCATGGATTCGCTCGTCGATCACTTGCAGCGGGATTTCATCGAGCTCGCGCAGCGCGCCTGGAAACTGCGTAGCGAGCGCTCGCAGGCGTGAGCGGACATCCTGGCCCGCGGGCGCCGATCGCAGGGCACGCAGCTCCAGATACTTCACGCGCAGCGAAGCCACCATCGCCCAACAGATGCGCTCATCGCGGCAACCAAGCAAGGGGTGGGTGGACGCGGAGCGCCCCGGACCGTACGTTTCATGGGGACGAGCGGAGGGCCGATGGTGGATCGCAAGCGAGAAGTGGACGAGCTTCGGCAAGAGCTGCAGCGCATCGACGGTCAAATCCTCGACGTCCTCGAGCGACGCGGGAAGGCCGCGCGAAAGCTCCGCGAGCTGCGGGCGCCCGACGCGCAAGCACACCTCTCGCTCCAAGATCGCGGACAGATCGCTGCGCTCGTCGCCCGCGCGAGCGGAGAGATGCCGCCCGAGGATTTGCGGGTGATCCTCGGTCAGGTCTACGCAAGCTGCATCGCGCTCGAGATGCCGCTCGTCGTGGCGTACCTCGGACCAGCTGGTGCGGGCGCTCACGCAGCTGCGCGCAGTCGCTTCGGAGCGGGGGCCGAGCTCCTCGCTGCAGACTCCACCTACAAGGCCCTCGACGAGGTGACTCGCAAGCGCGCGGAGTTCGCCGTGCTGCCGCTCGAGACTCTCGTGGACGGGCCCGTGCAATCGACGATCTCCGCGTTGACGAACACTGATCTCAAGATCGAGCTCGCGCTGGAGGTGACCCAAGATCTCCATTTGCTTTCGAGGACCGGCAACGACGGAGACGTCGAGAAGGTCTACGCGACCGCCGCGGATCACGCGCGCGCACAGCGCTTCCTCACGTCGCGGCGATTGCCCGTGCTCGACGTGAAGTCTTCTTTGATGGCGTGCGAGCTCGCCCTCGAAGATCACGGCGCGGCGGCGCTCACGACCGAGGTGTTCGGCGCAGAAAAAGGCCTGCTCGTGGCGACCAAGAGCGTCAGTGACAACGGCCCCGAGAAGATGCGCTACGCCGTCATCGGTCACCGGCCTTCGGGTCGGACCGGCGACGACACGACCGCGTGCGTGTTCTCCGTTCAAGACTCTCCAGGCGCGCTGCTCGACATCCTCGCGCAGTTCGCAGAGCGCGAAATCAACCTGACGAAGATTCAGTCGCGCCCCGCACACGAAGACTCCACCGATGGTCAGCGTGGGGAAGACTGGGCTTACCTCTTCTTCATCGAAGTGATGGGACACTCCACGGACAGGAACGTGGTGGCCGCGCTCGAAGAGGTGAAGAAGAAGACCCGCTTTTTCAAGGTGCTCGGCTCGTATCCTACGCTGCGCTGAACACTCGGCGCTCGCGTGGACGCTCGCGTCAATATATCCTGACCGGTGATGACCTCTCGTTTCGTTGGCGCGCTCGGCGTGCTCATCGCCATCACGCTCGGTTGCGGCGGCAGCAAGGACGTGAAGTCCCCCACCGAGGTGAAGGGCGTCTCTTCCACCGATGCGATCGACGCGGACCCCGTCGTGTTGTTGCCGTCCGCGCCCGTGCTAGTCGGCACCTTCGACGTCCGCGGGATGGTCGATCAAAAGGGGAGCGGCGCACAGCTCGCGACGCTGCTCGAGCAAACCTTTCCGATCGGCGCCGAGGCGAGTTTCTCGGTGTCTCGTGACGTTGATCGCGTCACGTTCGCCTCGTACCAGACGCAGGGCCTCGACGTGGTCGCGGTCTTGAGCGGCCGCTTCGACGCTGACAAGCTCGCGCAAGCTGCGAAGGCTCACACGCCTACGAAGGGAGGCGGTCTCATCGTCGAGTCCACCTACACGGATCGCACGCTCTACACCGTCGACAACATCGGCTTCACCGTGATGTCGCCGAAGACCGTCCTTTGCGGTACGGAGAACGCGATGCGTCGCGCGCTCGAGCGCGTGAAGGACGGGCGTCTCAAGCGCGCGTTCTTCCCGTGGGTCATGGAGACGCTCGATACGAAGGGTGCGGCGTTCGCGATCGTCGCAGACCTCGCCAACCAGCCGGTGCAGCCCGTCTCGCTCGGGTTTGTCGCGATCACTTTCGTGCAGGGTCTGAAGGCCGCGCGCGTGCTCGGTGATTTTCAGCCCCCCGGTCTCCACGTTGCCGGCACCGCCACCTACGACACCGAGGACAACGCAAACGCAGGCGCGCAGAACATGACGAAGCTTGGGGGCATGGCCAACGCGTTCGCGAAGATGTCGGCGAACGTCCCGCAGCTGAGAGATCTGAAGATCGAGCCCAAGAAGACGGACATCCAAGTCTCGTTCGCGGTGGACGACGCGTCGCTCCGCGACTTCTTGACCAAGACAGCGCCGCAGCTGTTCTAAGCCATGATCTACCAATTCGAAGAGATCGGTCTCGACCTCCCGACGCCTCCGCTCGCGGCGAGGCGTGCGTTGATGAACGCGGGCGTGTCGATGCCTCAGACGACGTGGAGCATGCTGTCGATCGAGGCGCGACAAGCCATCGTCAAGCAGGGCACCAACGACAGCGTCGAGGCGCCGCACGTGCAATCGCTCGTGTCGTCGGTGCTGCGCAACGTTCGTCTCATGGGGTCCGTGAAAGACCCGCCGCTCGAGGCACCGCCCGAGAAGGTCAGCGTGGCGCTGGCTGGAATCAGGCCGATCACCAACGATGAGTGGCGTCGGCTGCGGCCGCTCGATCGCTACACACTCAACGTCCTGTGCAGCAACGGCCGCTTGCTCTGGCGCGCGCTCGCGGAGATGGGCACCGCCGGTGTGCTCAGCGCGCACAACCTCCAGCATTGGGTTGGCTGGCTCGCGCGCTCGGAGCTGCGCGTGGCGCAACAGTGCCTCGGAGAGCTCGCCGCAGGCCGCATCCAAGACGGCAAGGCAATCGTGGTCGCGCGCGCGGTCGGTCTGCGCGCGTCTCGCAAGGCGACCGAGTGGCTCGACGGCTACGCGGAGGTCTCGACCGGCCCTATCGAACTCGACGCACGCGTCGACCTGGAGACGGGAACGGTGCTCTGGCAAGCGCACGTGAGCACGACCGACGGCGAGTTCTTCTCGGCCGCTGCGCTCATCGCAGCGACGACGGCCGCGATCGCGCTGCGTGATGCGATCTCCATGTGGGACCCGGTGGCGTCGATCTCCGACGTCGGTCTTCGCGAGGAGGCTTGGGTCGTCGGCAGCGGAGCGTTCGGCGAAGAGGCGACCATGGTCACCTTCGACGCGCGCAAGATGATGGCGAAGCTCGAGGCGATGCGCTCCGCCAAAGGCGCCACCACGGTGGGCCTCAGCCAGACTCTGCCACTCGGGCCTCCCGGCGTCATCTCATCGATCGCGCAGCCGGCGCCGCCGCAGCAACAACAACAGCTCGCGCCCGTAGCGCCACCCGTCTCCGCGCGGCAGACGAAGCAACCCGCGATCGAATCCGCGCCGAACAGCGCCCCGCCCTCATCCTCGAACAAACGACCGGCAAAGCGCGGCGCGCCGATGTGGATGCTAGTGGCAATGTTCATCTTGACGCTGCTGTCGCTCGCGAGCGCCGTCGTCGCCTTGATGTTGAAGAAGCCCTGACCATGACGACGCTCGTCGTCCATCCGTGTGAGCGCCCTCTCGTGGGGAGCGTGCCGGTGCCGAGCGACAAGAGCATCGGTCACCGCGCGCTCTTGCTCGCCGCGATCTGCCACGGAAAGAGCAGGATCAAGGGGTTCTCCGGCGGCGACGACAATCGCTCCACGGCGGCAGCCCTTCGCGCCATGGGGATCTCCATCGACGAATCAGGACAAGAAGTGACGATCACCGGCAACGGCCTCTTCGGCCTTCGCGCGTCAGCGTCAGCGCTCGACTGTGGCAACTCAGGGACGACCATGCGCCTGCTCTGCGGGTTGCTCGCGCCGCAGCCGTTCGAGTCCACGCTCACCGGAGACGCGTCGCTGCAGTCTCGCCCGATGCTGCGCGTGATCGGGCCGCTGCGATCACGCGGCGCGCGCATCGACGGTCGCGCCCATCCCACCAAGACAGCCGACCTCACCGCGCCGCTCACGGTGCACGGGCTGCCTTCGGGCGAGTACCTCGGGCCGCTCGAGCACGTCAGCGTGGTCGCGAGCGCGCAGGTCAAGAGCGCGCTCTTGTTGTCGGGTCTCTATGCGCACGGGCCCACTTACGTTCGTGAGCCTACGATCTCGCGTGACCACACTGAGCGGCTCTTGCTCTCGTTGGGCGTGCCTCTCTCCACGATGGGCCCCATCGTGCGTCTCGACCCTTCCACGTGGAACGGACAGATCCCAGCGTTCGATCTGGATTTGCCCGGGGACCCCTCGGCGGCTGCGTTTCTCGTGACGGCGGCGCAATTGGTTGATAAGTCAATGGTCGTGGTGAGAGACGTCGGCACCAACCCCACGCGGACGGGCTTCTTCGAGATCGCGCGCGACATGGGCGCAGGGATCGCGACCGAGCCCCACGGCGAGCGAGGTGGTGAGCCGATCGCCGACGTGCACGCGTGGTCGGCGCCGCTGCGGAGCGCGCGCATCGGCGGAGAGCTCATCCCGCGGGCAGTCGACGAGATCCCGATCGCTTGCGCGCTCGCGGCGAGGGCGATCGGCACGACGATGATCGCGGACGCCTCCGAGCTGCGCTACAAAGAGAGCGATCGCCTCGCGACCATGGCTCTCGTGCTTGCAGCGTTTGGAGTCGAGTGTGAGGAGCGCCCCGACGGCCTCGTGATCACCGGCAAAGAAGGCGCATTCACGCCCGCACGAATCGACAGTCGCGGTGATCACCGCATCGCGATGACCGCAGCGGTGATGGCGCTCGCCGCGAGTGGGCCGTCTCGCATCGACGACGTCGACTGCATCACGACGAGCTTCCCGAAATTCGTCGGTACTCTCCGCGCGCTTGGGGCGCGCATCGACGTCGAAGGTGCCAATGCCTGACACGCCGCGCCCTTCTCGACGCACGCCGCGGTCGACGCGCCGTCCGCCGAGCACCAACATGAGCGGCACCTCGCCGGTGGAGCTGCTCGTCGCGAACAAAGAGCTGTTCGTGATGTTCCAGCCGGTCGTCGATTTACGCAGCGGCAAGGTCTTCGCGTACGAGGCGCTCGTTCGCAGCAAATCACCGAGCTTCCCGAGCCCAGCGACGATCCTCGCCTCCGCGATCGAGCACAGAGTGTGCGGCAAGCTCGGTCGCGCGATCCGCGAGCTCGCGTCGATCGGCTGCCCGGACGCGCCGCTCTTCTTGAACATCCACCCATCCGAGCTCGACGAGGGATGGCTCGTGCGTCCGGACGATCCGATGTTCTCGCACGAACACCCTGTCTATCTGGAGATCACCGAGAGCGTGCCGCTCACACACTTCAGGTTTTGCCACGGCGTCTTGCGGGAGGTGCGCGGACGCGGCATCTACCTCGCTGTCGACGATCTCGGCGCGGGTTACTCCAACCTCAAGTACATCGCGGACCTC
>JANYHY010000482.1 GCA_025362165.1 Myxococcales bacterium
GCTCTCAGGCTGACCGCTGATGATGAGCGGCGTGCGCGCCTCGTCGATCAGGATGCTGTCGACCTCGTCCACGATCGCGAAGTTGAGCTCGCGCTGCGCGTACTCGAGCGCGCTGAACTTCATGTTGTCGCGCAGGTAGTCAAAGCCGAACTCGTTGTTCTGTCCGTACGTGATGTCGGACTGGTAGGCCTCTTTCTTTTCGCGGTCGCCCTGTGAGTTGACGACGGTGCCCGTCTTCATTCCGAGAAATCCGTAGAGCTTGCCCATCCACTCAGCGTCGCGACGCGCGAGGTAGTCGTTCACGGTGACGACGTGCACGCCCTTGCCCTCGAGCGCGTTGAGGTAACAAGGCAGAGTGGCGACGAGCGTCTTGCCCTCGCCCGTGCGCATCTCGGCGATCATGCCCTTGTGCAGGACCATGCCTCCGATGAGCTGCACGTCGTAGTGGCGCATCTTCATGACGCGCTTGCCGGCCTCGCGCGCGATCGCGAAGGACTCGTGGAGGATGTCGTCGAGCGAGGCGCCGTTCTCGAGCTTCTCCTTGAACTCGGCCGTCTTCGCCTTGAGCTTCTGATCGCTCAGCTTGCTGATCTTGGGCTCGAGCGCGTTGATCTGCTCCACGTGCGGTCGGAGCTTTTTGACTTCGCGTTCGTGGCTCGTTCCGAGGATTTTCTTGAGGGCCCAGCTGAGCATTCGTTCGTGTTTTCTGGTGACTGACCAGATGGCCAGGAGTCTGCGAAATGGGGAAGGCCGGAAACGTAGTCTCGCCATGCGCAGAGCGCAAACCGCGTGTGTGGGCCCATCACCGCGGCGAGGAGAGCGGACTGTAAGGCGCGGCGCGTGGGTGCGTTCTCTCTTCGAACCCCATGAGAACCCACTCCAGAACGCTTTTACTCCTCGGCTTGCTCTCGAGCACGCTCTTGAACTGCGCCGCTCCTGCGAAGGAAGCGATGTCGCCCTCCAACATGGCGCCGATGCCTTCCGCTGTCTCCGACGCTGCGATGGGCGAGTCGTCCTCGCGTACGACGGACGCCCCTAGTGCGGCTCCGCAGATGGCACCGGTGACGAGTCAACCATTCGCCGGAAGCTCTGCGCCGACCCAGCCGAGCGCGCCTCCGGGCACCGCCGCCAAGACCACGCCGGACAACAAGCCCGCGACGACGCAAGCGGAGGTCAGCAACCCGGACGTCTTCATCCTCTACACGGGTGGACTCTCGCTGCTCGTCGACGACGGCAAGATCGCTCCGACCACCGACAAGATCATCGACGACGCGATCGCGGTCGGTGGTCACATCGGGAGCCGCAAGGACACTAGCGTGTCGGTCATCGTCCCGAGCAAATCGTTCCGCGCGGTGTTCGCGCAGATCGAGAACCTTGGTGAGGTCACGCATCGCACGATCGCCGCCGAAGACGTGAGCGAGGAGTACCACGACGCGGAGGTTCGCCTCTCGAACATGAAGGCCACGCGCAAGCGCCTCGAGGAGTTTCTCGCCAAGGCACCTAACGTCAATGACATGCTCACGGTGGAGCGCGAGCTCGAGCGCGTCGTCATGGACATCGATCGCACGGAGGGTCGCATGCGCTTCTTGCGCGAGCACACCGCGTTCTCGACGCTCACCGTGGACCTCGCGGCCAAACCGAGGATCGCGCCGATCGTCGCCGCCGCTACTGTCGCGCCTCCCCAACTCCCGCCCGCGCCACCTCGCGCGATCGACCTGCCCGCCACTTGGCTGCAGGAAATGGGCGTCAACCGACTCATCAACGGAAAGTGAAACTGATCATGAAACGCTTCCTCTCTCTCGTCTTGATTCCTCTCGCGCTCGCGGGCGTTGCTTGTGGCCCCTCTGCGAAGCTCTCGCCGCCCGCTGGCTTCGCGCACGTCGACGGCGAATACGACGATCGCATCACGAGCCCGCGTGGTGTCGTCATCGGCGCGCGCGTCGAGCGCAACAAGCCGGTCGCCAACTTGGAATTTTGGGCAGAGGCGATCGATCTGCGACTGCGCGCGCAAGGGTATGTCCCCGAGCCCACGACCGATCTCAAGAGCAAGAGTGGACTGCCCGGCAAGGGACTCCGCTACACGTTCTTCGACGGACAGCGCACCAACCGCTACTGGGTAGACGTCTTCGCGACCGACCAGCGCGTCATCTTGGTGGAAGCCGCCGGAGACCAGACCGACTTCGACGCGCAAAAGGACCAAGTCGAGTCCACGATGCTAGCCGTGCGGGTGAACTAATTGGGGCGTGCCAACGGCACCTCCCCTTGCCGAAGGCCGTTGAGGTCCGCCGAAGGCGGCATCAATTTAGGATTGGCCGGCGCGCGCGAGAAAATCGATGAGATCGATCTTCGCGACGATCCCCACGAGCTCGTCATTCTCGGTGACCATCGCGACCTTCGCGTCTGCGAGCGCGCTCTGGAGCAGCTCGATCTTGGTGTCTGGCGTGACCGTCGCGTAGTCCCCCTCGGCGATCTCTCCAACGGGTGACTCCAGCGTCTTCTTGCCGCTCACGAGGTGGCGGAGCAGATCGACCTCTGCGACGATGCCGCGCAGCTTTCCGCCGTCCACGATGGGCAGTTGGCTGATGCCGCCCTCTTTCAGGATGGTGATCGCGTCCCGCACGGTGGTGGACACGTTCGCAGAGACGAGCTTCTGCCGGTACCGCGCGCCGAGCACGTCGCGCACAGTGCCGAGGCCCGCCTGCTCGTCGAGGAAGCCGTTCTCCCTCATCCAGTCGTCGTTGAAGATCTTCGACACGTACTTCTGTCCCGCGTCGCACAAGAAGACCATGATCCTCTGACCCTTCTTGCCGTGCTCCTTCGCCCACTTGATCGCGCCCGCGACTGCAGCTCCGCCAGACCCGCCGACGAACAAGCCCTCGAGCCGCGTGAGATCGCGCGTCATCAAGAAGCACTCTTTGTCGTCCACGCGCACGATGTCGTCGAGGATCTTGAGGTTCATGGTCGACGGGAAGAAGTCCTCTCCGATGCCCTCTACTTTGTACGAGAACGGCTTGGTGATGCGGCCCGACTTGACGAAGTCGTAATAGAGAGAGCCGACGGGGTCTACGCCCACTAGTTTGATATCCGCCTTCTTCTCTTTGAGATACTTGCCAGTCCCGCTGATGGTGCCTCCCGTGCCGAGGCCCGCGACGAAGACGTCGATTTCACCCTGCGTTTGAGCCCAAATCTCAGGGCCCGTGGACAGGTAGTGCGCCTCGGGATTGCCTGGGTTGTGGTACTGATTGGCATAGAAGCAATTGGGCGTCTCGACCGCCAGGCGCTTGGCTACTTGGTAATAGCTGCGCGGGTCGTCGGCCTCCACCGCCGTGGGACATACGACGACCTTTGCGCCGAACGCGCGCAGGTTGGAGATCTTCTCTTGGCTCATCTTGTCGGGCATCACGAAGATGCACTTGTAGCCACGCACCGCAGCGAGCAGCGCGAGCGAAGCGCCGGTGTTGCCGCTCGTCGCCTCGAGGATGGTGCCGCCGGGCTTGAGCCCTTCCTCCTCTGCGCGTCGGAGCAAGTTCGCTGCAAGGCGGTCCTTGTGGCTGCCGCCTGGGTTCAAGTACTCGCACTTGACGTACATCTCCACGTCGAGGCCCGCGGTCACTTTGTTGAGGCGGACAATCGGCGTGTTCCCGACCGCCTTGGTGATGTCTTCGAGAGCTCCGTGCATCATGGTCTGCGGACATATCAGGTGTGCGCCACGACGTCAGCGGACGACGCACGGCACGCGATGACCGCGAGGTGACGCCCTGCTGCGGCCCCTTCGCGGCGGTGCGAGAAGAAGCGTGTGGCGTCGTGCATGGTGCAACCAAAGACGTCGTCGATGTGTGCGTTGGTGAAGCCGGCGGCGCCAAGCTTGGCCCGCGCAGCGCGCCTGAGGTCGACGAACGCCTTGTCCCCTGTCCGCCGCGTGATCACGTCAGACGTCGTAGCGTTCCCGATTGACTCCGCGACGTCCGCGCCGACCTCGAAGCAGCACACGTCGATGCAAGGCCCAATCGCGGCGAGCGACAGCTCGGCGCCGTGCGCGCGCGCCAGCTCGATAGCGCTCTCGAGGACTCCAGCGACGAGACCTCTCCAGCCCGCGTGCACCGCCGCGACGACGCCCGAGCTCGGGTCCGCCAACAGAACGGGGACGCAATCTGCGACCCGCACGCCCACCGCCGCGCCAACGTCCATGGCTACGAGCGCATCCGCCTCCTGCAGTTGAACCGCGTGGCGCTCACCCCGCGCAGGGATCGCTCGAGCGCCGTGGACCTGACTCGCCTGAAAGACGCGACTCGCATCGAGCCGGAGCACGATAGAGAGATCCTCCACGGCATGAGCAGACGGCGCGCGGAAATCGAAGGTGCGCGTAGAGAAACCATGTCGAAATCCAGCGCTCCGCAAGAGCGCGCTCTCCAACGCTGGCGCCGCGTTGCCAAGCTCGCCTTGTCGATGGGTGACAGGGCCCTCTTGCATCTGGCCAATCCTAACGCGCGTGCCGCCGCCAGCGCGAGACAACACGCGCCGCTTCTGGGGCGTGCCAACGGCACCTCCGCCACGCCGAAGGCCGTTGATGTCCGCCGAAGGCGGCATCAACTGTGTTAGGACCGACCTTCCATGGCAGCGCCGGATCCGTTCATTGGCCGAGAAATCCTGAACGGCCAGTTCCAGATCTTGCAGAAGATCGGGTCGGGCGGGATGGGCGCGGTCTACAAGGCCCTGCAGCCCGAGATGAACCGCATGGTGGGGGTCAAGATCCTCCACCCGAAGCTGGCCAATCGGAAGGATCTCGTCTCTCGCTTTCGCCGTGAAGCGCGCGCGATGAGCCACCTCACGCACCCCAACACCGTGAAGGTCTTCATGTACGGCGAGCTCGAGGACGGCTCGCTCTACATCATCATGGAGTTCTTGGATGGCAAGAACCTGAACCAGAGCGTGCGCAGTGAAGGGCCGTTCCCGGTCGAGCGGGCGCTTCCCGTCCTGATTCAAGTGTGTGGGGCGCTCGAGGAGGCGCACACGCAGGGGATCATCCACCGCGATCTGAAGCCGGAGAACATCTTTCTCTGCCAATCGAGCGGGCTGCACGACTTCCCCAAAGTGCTTGATTTCGGCCTCGCGAAGGTGACCGAGCGCGAGATGCGACCTGGATCGGTCATCCTCACGCAGGAGGGCATGGTCTTCGGCACGCCCGAGTTCATGAGCCCCGAGCAGGCCCAGGGAAAGACGCTCACGCCAGCTGCGGATCAATACTCGCTCGCTGTGATCCTCTATGAGGTGTTGACCGGCAAGCTTCCGTTCGACGCCAAGAGCGCGATGGACTTCCTCTCGCTGCACGTGACGGGCAAACCGATCCCGCTCTCGCAGCGCGTCGCCAACCGGAGGTTTCCACCGCTGCTCGACCGCATCGTCGATAAAGCCCTCTCCAAGCAGACAGAGGACCGCTTCGCGTCGATGACCGAGCTCGCGAACGCACTCCAAGCGGTGCTCGCGGGGGCCACGGATTTGCCACAGAATGGCGGTGGGCAAGCTTTGCCGCGACCCATCACCGGCGCTCCTCCACCTGCTGCACAAACGCCACAGTCTTCGAGCTCTTTGCCAGCCACGCCGGTGCCACGAAAGACCAACGTCGGCCTGTTGGTGGGCGTGGCGCTCGCATTCTTGTTCGCTGGGGTGGCGATCGCGGTCGTGGTGATGAAAGTCATCGCGAAATAGCGGCGTGTTTGGTAAGGCTCGGTCCGCGGCGGGTGGAGATTTCATCAGCGCTTCTGCGTGCAGTTGCACGCTTGGCGGACCGCGAACGACTGACGAGGAGAGAACGAAAATGAAGACCTGGATGAAGAAGGCCGTTGGTCCGGCTGTGGTGATTGCGCTCATGACGCCCGTGCTCACGCAGTGTGGCGCTGGGCTTCCCGGCGGTATTCCTGGCGCGGATCAGATTCCGGGCGCAGCGAAGTGTCCAGACATGACGAACGCGGACGCGGTCGGCGACTTCGACTGGGCGGCCAACTTCAAGGTGGACGCAGCGGTCGCAGGCAAGCTCAAGGGCGGCGTCGTTGCGGCGATCGAGCTCAAACAAGTCAGCGACTCGATCGACGCGGACCTGAAGACGGGCTGCGGCGGTCTCGCCACCGACCTCGGGGCGGGTGGGGACTTCAAGACGGGTGACGAGGCGTGCAAAGCGGCGATCAAGGTCGTCGGCGAAGTGCGCGCAAAGCTCGGCGCGAAGGCCAGCGCAAGTCTTGACGTCGAGCCGCCGAAGTGTGGCGCTGAGATGAGCGTCATCGCCGACTGCGCCGCCAAGTGCGACGCTACCGTCACGCCGGGCAGCGCGAAGGTCGAGTGCGAGCCGGGCAAGCTTCAGGGCGAGTGCAGCGCGCAGTGCAAGGGTAGCTGCGAGATCAACGGATCCGCCAAATGCGACGGCGACTGCTCCGGCAAATGCGACGCGAAGATGACCGGTCACTGCTCCGGCACCTGCGATGGCACCTGCGACGGCAAGAACGGCAAGGGCGCTTGCGCAGGCAAATGCGATGGCAAGTGCGACGGTGAGGTCAGCGGGACCTGTTCGGGCTCGTGCTCTGGCAGCTGCAAAATCAAGGCAGAAGCCGAGTGCAAGGGCACCTGCAGCGGTAGCTGCACGGCGGAGATGAAGGCGCCGAAGTGCACCGGCGAAGTGAAGCCGCCGACGATGAGCGCAGAGTGCAAAGGCCACTGCGACGCGAAGGCCGAAGCGCATGTCACCTGCACACCGGCGCACGTCGGCGCGCGCGTGGACGGCGGCGTGGACGCAGCGCTCCAGATGAAGTTCAAGACAGCGCTCGAGAAGAACTTGCCGATCATCGCGAAGATCGCATTGTCGATGGGACCGCGCGCGGTCAAGCTCGCGGGCGGCATCCAGGAGATCGTGACGGGCGTGCAAGGCACCGTGAAGGCGGCAGCGAGCGACCCCGTGCTCGGCGGGCAGCTCGTCGCGTGCGTGGCGGCGCCGTTCAAGGGTGTTGGCGACGCGATGGCGAGCTTGCAAGCCAACGCGAAGGTCAGCGTCGACGTCAAGGCGAGCGCTGAGTTCAAGGCGGGCGGCAGCGGCAGCGCTTCTACCAAGTAAGCTCGGCGAGAGCCGACGCAGAGAGACGGAGGCGCTCAGGTGTCTCCGTCTTTCGCTTTTGTGCGTTGTTGCCCCCGCACTAGTTCGAGCGGACGCGCGGGCGAAGAATCGACGGAGCGGAACACTGGTTTTCTCATCAGGTTGGGCCATGTTTCCGTATGCGTTCGAAGCTCCGCCCGCGCGGGCTCGTGACCAGGAGCATTGCGACGCGCGTGCCGTGATCCCGCATCAATGATCTCGGCGGGTTGCCCTTCAGCGAGGTGTCCTTGGACAGGCGGAGGGTGTCCCATGGACGGTGACGGCGGCACTCGGCGATGAGATCGGGGCCAGATTTTAGCGGGCGCGAGCGCTTTCAGCCAAAACGCGATATGGTTCGCACGCGTCACGCGTTGACACGCTAGCCATGGCCGCTCAAGCCCTCTTCCTTGCCCCGGTAGTCCGAGCCGTCACCTCAGAAGAGGACACCGCTCGCGCATTGGGCGGCGACATGGTCGCGTGGAACGCGCTGATCGCGAAGTACAACCGCCGGGTGGTCGTCGCGCTGCTCGCACGTGGTGTCCCCATCGAGCGCGCGAAGGACGTCGCCCAAGACTCGTGGCTCAGGCTCATCGAGCAGCAGCGCGCTGGGAACCTGCGGGAGCTCAAGCTCCCCGCGCTGGCGGTGACGCAGGCGATATTCTTGTCTATCGATGCCGCGCGCCGCGACAGCCGAGAGCGCGCGACACACGACGACGAGGCCGAGCACGTGGTCGACCCGTGCCCCGGAGCCGATCTGCGCATGATGAGCGAAGAGCGCTTCGCCATCGCTGATCGGGTGCTTTCGAAGTGTGCGCCGAGCGCGCGCAAGGTGTTCGAGCTCGCGTACGGAGGCGAGGGGTTGAGTCACGCGGACGTCGCGACGCGCGTCGGTCTCTCCACACAGCGCGTCCGTCAGATCGTGTGTGAGGTGCGCAAGCTCCTCAGAGTGGCCCTCGAAGGAGGTGACCGATGACCGGCGAACACTTGGTCTCGAGCGCGCTCGAGGCGTATGTCGCAGGTGAGCTCGACGCCGAGATGTCGGCGGTCGTGGAGTCTCACGTCGCGGTGTGTAGTGCGTGCGCGACCCGTCTCACGGGCGAAGCGCAGCTCGAGGTCGCGTTCGCGGAGGTCGCAGATCGTAGCGTCGCTCAGCGCGAGCGTGTGAGCACGCGTCGCTCGTCGTTCGCAGCAGGAGTCGCGATCGCGATGGCCGCATCGGTGATGCTCTTCTTGGCGCCGCGCGGGCACGCGGACGAGACCGTGTCGCCGGCGACCGCTCCGTCGATCGCGTTCGAGCGTCCCACGCTGGTCGAAGCAGACGCATCTACGGCGTCCGCGCAGCTCGATCGCTCCGGAGACGCTGCGATGAAGTTAGGCCGCGACTAGGGGAGCCACAAATCCTCAGCTCTCGGGGGTCCCTGTGCCGCCGGGAGGCAATGGGTTCGCTTCGCGCTCCAAGTAGCGGAAGATGGTGCGAGGGTCGACGCCGAGGTCGCGCGCGGTCTGCGTGCGGTTGCCGTTATTACGCTCGAGCACCTCGAGCACATACTTGCGCTGGAACTCTTCTTTCGCCTTTTCGAGCGGCAAAATAGGGCTCTCCGCGTCTTTGCCGAGATCGAGATCCTCTGGCGCGAGGAGCGATCGATCACAGAGCACGAGCGCCTTCTTGATGCGGTTCTCGAGCTGCCGGATGTTGCCAGGCCACGGGTACTTCTTGATCGACGCGAGCGTCTGCGGAGTGAAGCCTTGGACCTGCGACCCCATCTCGTCGGCGTACTTGCTGAGGAGCGCCTTGGCGATGATGAGCACGTCGTCTCCACGATCACGCAGCGGCGGCATCCAGAGGTTCACCACGTTGAGGCGGTAGTACAAGTCTTCGCGGAAGCGCCCGCCGCGGATCTCGTCCTCGAGCACGCGGTTGGTGGCGGCGACGACGCGGATGTCGACCTTCTCCGGCTTGCTGTCACCGACGCGAACCACGGTGCGCTCTTGCAGCGCGCGCAGCAACTTCACCTGCAGGTTGAGCGGCAGCTCACCGATCTCGTCCAAGAACAGCGTGCCCTTATCCGCGACCTGGAACTTGCCGGGTCGCGACGCGATCGCTCCCGTGAAGGCGCCCTTCACGTGACCGAAGAGCTCGCTCTCGATCAGGTTCTCCGGGATCGCTCCGCAGTTGACTACCACGAACGGCCCGCTCGCTCGTCCGCTGCGGCGATGCACCTCTCGCGCGATTAGCTCCTTGCCGGTGCCCGTCTCACCAGTGATGAGCACGCTGATGTCGGTCGTGGAGACCTTCTGCAGCTTGCGAAAGACCTCTTGCATCGACGCGCACACGCCGATGATGTCGCCAAAGCGTTTGTCTTTGAGCTCGTGCGTGAGCTTCTCTTTGTCCGCGCGCAGCGTGCTGAGCAGCATCGCGTTCTGCAGGATGAGGCTCGCTTGTCCTGCGAAGATGCCGAGTACGTCGAGCTGGCTACGTTCGAACAAACCCTTCACGCGATCGTTGCCCACGTACAGCGCACCGGTGATGTGGCCCTGCGCGACGAGTGGCGCGCACATGACGCTCGAGAGCTTGAGTGCGACGACGCTCTCGCTCGAGCCGAACTCGTTGTCAGTGACGGCGTCGCTGACGATCACTGGGCGACCCGTCTCTAGGACGCGCTGCACGATGCTGTCCGAGATCGCTCCGCTCAGATCGGTGATGGCCTCTCGCTTGACGTTGCGCGCGGCGCGGATCCGGGGCTTGTTCTCGCGGGCCTCGGCCTCCTCCGACGCGGCAGAGTGCTCGTCGAACAGGAGGATCAGCCCCTTCTCGGCCCCCGTGATCTCGATGACCGCGTCCAGCATGGCCTCGAGCAGCTGGTCCACGCTCTTGACCAGCATCAGCTTCTCGCTGAACTCGAAGAGCTTGCGCAGGCCAACGAGCGAGCTCGCCGCGGACAGGATCTGCGTGGTGCTCATCGAGGGCGCGGTCGCGGTCGGCGAG
>JANYHY010000494.1 GCA_025362165.1 Myxococcales bacterium
CTCGCGTTGTCCCATCCCATCGTGTTCCACATCGCGACGACGATCCCGCCGAGCCAATCGTGAGTCGGTGGGTGAGGGGCCACTGCGTGAGGTCGCGACACGGCGATGACGGTGAACACGCCAAAAGGCGCGAGCAGCAACAACCCGACCGCCTCCGCGCTACGACCAACGGCGCGCGCGCCGCGCAGGTTCACGGCGACCGCGGAGATGAGCACGACAGCCCGCGCTCCGAACGAGACCGCCGGGTCATCGAAGATGGGATACAGCTTTGCCAAGTAGGCGACGACCAATGACGGATAGATCCCCATGTCGAAGACGGCCGCCGCGAGCGAGAGCCATGCCTCTTGAAATCCCCAAAAAGGGCCGAGAGCGCGCCGCGTCCACGCATAGTAGCCGCCGTCTTCGGGCAGCGCGGCGGAGAGCTCACCCACCATCAACGCGGTAGGCAGACTCCAAAGTATCGGCACGAGCACGATGATGAGCGCAGCAGGCCCATAACCGGTTTTGGCGATGAGGTCCTCGAGCCCATAAGGACCGCCGGACACCATGAAGTAAGTCGCAGCGGCGAGCGACAGCAAGCCAAGGGGTTTGTCGACCGGCCGCGCCATCGCGACATATTGGCGACTTATTGCGCTATTCGGTGGAGATTCGAACGAACGCTTTGCTGAAGTCGCGCGCGGCGAGCGAAGCGTCGTCGATGCAGAAGTAGGCCCAACTGAACGAGCCGTCGAACATCGGATCGCGCAGCCGAGTCGACAGCAGCACTCGGCCACCCTTCGGCGGCACGTCGCCGTCGTGCGTGCCCGTCGGAAGGCACACCATCTGATCCTCGGGGAGCTCCAGCTGCGCTTGCCGCCACTCGACATACGCGACGCGTGCTCGGCCGAGGTCGTTCGGCAGTCGCTCGATCTCGGGCACGACCCACGCGTGATCGAACGCGACGCTCACGGGGTCAGCGCGCCAGTCGAGGACGGCCTCGGGCGGCTTTGCCAGCTTCCGCTTGGTGCCCTTGGGCGTATACAGCACTGCGCAGGGCAGGCTGTAGCGCCAGTCGGACTGGCCCACCTTCTCTTCGAACATCAAGTCGGGTCGAAAGAAGAACGACAACAAGCCGTCATCGGGCAAGAGGTTGGCGGCATCGTGGTCCCCGACCTCCTCCAAATCGATCTGCGCGATGAACGCGAACGGCAGATCGACCGACGCCGCTTCGTCCAGGATGCCGTCAACGCTCGACGTCGTGTATCGCTCGCGGAGCGCCTTCTTCGTCGCGCGAAAGGTCGGCCATTCGGTCTTCGCAGGCAAGTCAGGATCGCCGCCGATCCGGCTGGAAACAGCCGCGTTCGTGGGCTCCAACAAGATGGATGGCGTAGAGCGCTCGGAGATCTCGACTGCGTGGGATTGGAGCCTGGCGACCGAAAGCATCTTGAGGAGCTCGGCCCTGGATCGCGCGCGCGGAACACTGCCTCGAATACGGGACACGGCGCGACCATAGCACTGCTCCAGTCAGTCCCCTCGCACGCCGGACGTCTGCCCTGCTAAAAGGACCGCGCCATGTCCGACAAGAAGACCGCACGTGAAATCTTAGGCAAGGTCGACAAAGACGTGATCGCCGTACGCATGGGCGATCGCACTGTCGATCTCCACACTCCGATCGACGCGTCCGCTGAGCTCACGCCCATTCGCGCGACGGACGCGCTCGGCCTCGCGGTCATTCGACACTCCACCGCGCACGTCATGGCAGACGCGGTGCAGCGACTCTTCCCCGGCACCAAGGTCACCATCGGTCCCGCGATCGAGGACGGCTTCTATTACGACTTCGCCAAGCCCGACGGGACCTTCACCGAAGAAGACCTCGCCAAGATCGAGCGCGCGATGTTCGACGTCATCAACAAGAACACTCCGTTTCGTCGCGTGGTGGTCACTCGTGATCAAGCGATCGAAAAATTCGAGAAGATGGGCGAGACCTTCAAGGTCGAGATCATCCGCGCGATCCCGGAGGGCGAAGAGATAAGCCTCTACGAGCACGGGAGCGCCGAGCAACCTTGGGTCGACGTGTGCGAGGGACCTCACGTACCAAGCACGGGATTTCTCAAGGCCATCAAGCTCACCAGCGTCGCGGGCGCGTATTGGCGCGGCGACGAGCGCAACCCGATGCTCCAACGCATCTACGGCACCGCGTTTCCCACCAAAGAAGCCCTAGTAGAGCATTTGAGGCTCTTGGAGGAAGCGCGCGCGCGAGACCATCGCAAGCTCGGCAAAGAGCTCAACCTCTTCATGTTCGACGAGTTGGCCCCGGCGATGCCCTTTTTCTTGCCGAAGGGCGCTTATGTCTACAATCGATTGGTCGAGTACATGCGCGGCCTCTACGAGGTAGAGGGCTATGAGGAGGTCATCACTCCCATGGCATTCTCGCCCAAACTATTCGCCACTTCGGGACACCTCGAGAATTACCGAGAGAGCATGTTCCGATTGTGGACCGAGGACGCGATCGTGGACGCAGTGCAGGACGCCAGCGTCGACGCCAAGAGTCTCCACGCGTTGCTCGGGGCTGAGTCCTTCGGGCTCAAGCCGATGAACTGCCCGTCTCACTGTCTGATATTCCGCAACAAGAAGCGCAGCTATCGGGACCTGCCGTGGCGCATGGCGGACTTCGGTCGACTGCATCGCTACGAACGCGGGGGAGTGGTGCACGGCATGGCACGCGTTCGCTCCTTCGCCCAAGACGACGGACACATCTTCTGCGCAGAAGAGGACGTCTCGGCCGAGATAGAGCGCTTCATCAAGCTCATCTATGGAGTGTACCAAACCTTCAAGTTCGAAAAAATCGACATCAAACTAGCCACTCGTCCAGACAAGCGAATAGGCACTGACGCCGAGTGGGACATTGCGGAGGGCGCGCTCGAGAACGGGCTGAAAGCAGCCGGTCTACCGTTCGAGTTCCTGCCCAACGAGGGCGCGTTCTATGGCCCCAAGGTGGAGTTTCACATCCACGACGCGCTCAAACGTAGTTGGCAATTGGGCACTATTCAATACGACAAGAACCTGCCCAACAGGTTCGACCTGGAATACACCGGGAGCGACGGCAAGGGGCACCGGCCGATCATGCTCCACCGCGCCATCCTCGGCTCACTAGAGCGCTTCTTCGCCGTGTACCTCGAGCACGTCGGCGGCAACTTCCCTACTTGGATAGCGCCCAGGCAAGTCATGGTCATCACCGTGCACGAAGACCTAGTGGCTTATGGAAAGAAGGTCCGAGACGCCCTCGTGGCAGCGGGCCTCCGCGCGGACCTGGACGACGGCAAAGACAAGCTCGGCGCGAAGATCAGGAACGCGCGCAACGAGCGATATCCCTATTTGTGTGTAGTCGGCCAGAAGGAACAAGAGGCCAACTCGGTAGGCGTGCGCTCGCGGGAGAAGGGCGAGCTCGGCGCGATAGAGCTGGCGAAGTTCATCGAAATGGTGAAGGCGGAGACGTTGCCGTAATGCCGCGATTCCGTCGAAACGCCGGGTCCTGCGGACTAAGCAGCTTCGCTGCCCGCGAATGTCCTAGTGCCGTCGATTCAAAGGAATCCCGGCACTAGTGGGATTTCGATCGATTCAAGACAGAAACGTCAAGCTCGTCTATCTGACGATCTTCTTGCTCGGCACAGGCTACGGGGCGTCTCTATCGATTACCGCTTTGCACCTCAAAGGGCTCTTCGACGAATGGCAAATAGGCACGCTCGGCACTTGGTTCGCCGGGGGCATCATCGCAATGAGCCTCCCTGCGGGCGCGCTGGTCCGGCGGTTTTCAGCCAAAACCACGCTTATCCTATGCCTCGCGGCCTACGCGGCATCGGTCGTCCTCTTCCCACTCTTGACTAGCTATTGGGCAGTAGGCGCCGTGCGCTCGGTAGACGGCGCGGCGAGCGTAGGCGTCTGGGTCGCGTGCGAGACCGTATTGCTCGCGCGCAGCGACAAGCACAACAAGGCGCTCGTGATGAGCGTCTATGCTATGGCGATCGCCATAGGCTATGTCGTTGGCTCGGGGATGGCGCGCGCGCTCGTGCTGTGGCTCTCATACCGGCAGGTCTTCTTCGTCGCCGGCGCCATCGCTATCGTCTCCGCGATTGTAGTCTTGGCTCTGTTGGACCGCGACGCTCAGGTGTCTCAAACAGAGTCCGCGGAGTCGCTCAAAGAGCCAGGAGAGCCGACGGCTAGTCTGTTGTGGCGAATCAAGACCAGCTGCATGGCGACCTGCAGCTATGGCTACTTCCAAGCCGCGGTCGTGCTCTTCTTGCCCATCTATCTGGTCAAGTCGGGCAAGGTTGAAGAGAAGGACACTGTGCTGATCACGGCGTTTTTCGCAGGCGGGATGCTCGTCTTCTCCAGCTTGTGGGCGCGCCTCGGAGATCGCATCGGGCATTTACGCGTCATTACCCTATTGTCGATCATTGGGCTCTCGATGATCCTCGGGTTTGTATTTCTATCTAGTTGGCCATTGATGTGTATTGCGATCTTCATCGCTGGTGCGACGCTCGCTTCAATCTCGCCGGTGAGCCTGGCACTCCAAGGCCACATCGCGCACCCGCGTGACTACACCCGCGCCAACGCGCTCTTCAACGTCTGCTATGGCGTAGGGATGCTCCTCGGCCCGCCCATCTCGGGGCGCATCGTCCACGACAAGGGCGGTGAGGTGATGCTCTATCACTTTGCGGCGCTGTGGCTAGGCTTCGCAGTGTTGACTGTAGTGTTCAGACGCGACGATCCGCGCGCGTCCAAGGCCGCATGAGGCTCGCCGTTCTGCTCACGCTCTGTTCGTGCGCGGGTAAGTCCCAAGGGCCCACCGCGATCGCCATACCTCCTATGGCCACAGCAACGTCTGTGGCGCCTGCAGGACCCAAGGTGGTCGGAGTCCGCGTGCTCGCGGCGCGCTCGCAGGGTCGAATGCCTTCCGATTGGGAACTCTCGGACGCGCCTCTGATCGTGTCCAACCTGAACGCTGTGAGCCCGGAGCTCGCGCTGTCGTTCTCCCTCGAGAGCGCAGCCGTCATGGACGTCTCGGATCCCTATGCGACGATCGCGGCGACGTTTCCGATCGCCAAGGCCGCTATTGATCACTATGTGTCCACTGGCGCAATATCCAATCGGGTGTTGAACGTGGTCGTCGTCAACGCCGATCCGAGCACTTGGGTGGGCGGATGGGGTAACAACGATCAGCCGCTGAATACAGTCGGATCGTGGCCAGTCATCACCTCTACCGCGCCATCTGTGAAGGGCGCGCCGCACTGGATCGCGCACGAGCTCGGTCATGTGCTTGGTTATTATGACACTACCAATTACAAGACGACGCCCACCCAGAACCTGCGCTACACGCGCTGTGGTCTCTCCATCGACAGCACCACTTTTCCGAGAGACATCGCGACCCAGGGTTACAAGGAGAACTTCATGTCGTACGACGTGGACGTGCGCCGCGCGTTCTTCACTGACGGATTAGCAGACGACTATCGAAGAATCCTCGCCTGCTGGGTGCGAACCAGTCGCCTCTGAGATATCGTGCAATCGATGAGGCGATCGCGAGAGGCTTGGATGGCGATCTTCACCGCGGTCCTGGGGTGCAAGAGAGACGCGCCTCAGACCTCGGACGCCGCGAGCGCGGAGCTCGTCATCGCGTCGACGTCCGCGCCATCGGCGGACGTCGCGAGCCCGCAAGTCCCTGACTCGAGCGCTGATGTGGTCGATGCGTCCGTGGACGCGGCGGACGCGACGGAGGGAGGCAAGCACGCTAAGTCGGCCGTCGACGCCAGCGCCGAGCTCGCCATGCTCAACGGTTTCGGCCTCGTGGACGACGACGCGTCGATGGCTGGGCTCATTGAGTCGCTTCGAAGTCCGTATATCAATCAGTCTTGCGGTGTGAGCATCACGCCATACACTTCCCAACCGAATCCAGAAGTCGTCCACGGCGAGGTCATGTTCACAGTGTTGAGCGGGACTGAGGGCGCGGACGTGGCCGAGTTCGCGCGCATACGCGCGAAGATGAGATCGTGTGTGGATGCAGAGCTCAAGCTCGATCCCTCGACGGAAGGCACCTTGTTGCTCGATGTCATGGTGGCCCCGAGCGGAGCAGTGTCGTCAGTCACAATCACGAACACAACCCTGCTTGGGGCGCTCACCTCATGCTTGTCGACTCGAATGAGAGCAGGCCAGTTCGGTCCTACGGCGAGTTCTCGAAAGGTCGTCGTGAGTATTCGCGCCACGAGAAAAAACTAGGTTGGCGGAGTCCCCGTGGATCACGGCTTCGACGTCGTGACCATCGGGATCGATGACGAACGATCCATAATACTTCGCGTGGTACTCGGGTCGTAGACCAGGTGCGCCGAAGTCCTTGCCGCCAGCCACGATCGCAGCCGCGTGAAACTCGTGGACCTCTGCACTCCCGAGCGGCGCGAGCGCCTTCTCGTAGAACGCTTTGGACCGCGCGTAATCGCTGACGACGAGCGTGACGTGATCGAGGATCGACATGGTCACGGACTTAGCATCAGAGGCCGCCTGTGGGGTAGGCCGCGCGGAAGAGGGCGAGCGCACGTGCGTAGGGCTCGGGCTCGAGTTGTCCGCCCATCGTCGCGCCGAAGTTGGTGGCGATGCCCATGGACGGACATGCCTCCATGATGTGCGTCTCTGCGACGTCGGAGCCGCGCGTCCAGCGTATGCCGACCGCCTTGCCCAGCGCGCAAAGCACCGCGGATGTGCGATAGGCGTGGTCGGCGGACACGGTGACCCAGAGGTTGTTGGAGAACGTCGGCGTCGCGGGTGCGCCGAGCCTGCGCTTGATGCGATAACCGTTGATGCGTTCAGTTCCTCCAAAACCAGTATCCCAGAAGGCGCTCGTGTCGAGCGTCCATGCTTCGACCTTGTCCGGGTGTGTGAGCACGTCCATCAACCTGCTCAGCGAGGCGTCCGGCGCGGCGACAGTGACGTCTGCCGAGGCGTCGAGCATGGAGGCGTCGGCGAGGCTCGCGTCCACGATTGGAGTCGGCGCGGCGTGCGGGCAGGCCGCAAGCGCGAAGGTGACGCATGTCCACCAGTGATTCATGCTTGGATTAACAATATCTCAATGAGATGCGTCTAGAGTTCCGACCGTTCTTCGACACCGCGCGAGATACTTGGCATTGGGCGACGTGAGCGACGCTTGCTGGAGAGGAGCCAATAGTTGGTTATCGAATGCTCGTCGATGAGCGAACACCTGGCGCGTGTGGGATGATGGGCAATTGCCATGAGTGAGGATCGAGGGGACCGCAGCGAATCAGCCCTAGCGCACACGGCGGCGACGCTGCCGTCGGTCAACCTCGAGTGGCTCGATCGCTGCCCGGTCTTGGCGTCGCTGCGTGGAGATCCTCGCGTCGCGCGAGTCCGCGCGGTCGTCGCTACGCGCGCCGCCGAGCTGTGGGCGTAAAAAATTGGCGAGGCGAAGCCACCACCAAGCGTTGTCGTCCGTCGCAGGCGGCGACAATTGCGGCGTGCCAACGGCACCTCTACTCGCCAAAGGCCGTTGATGTCCGCCGAAGGCGGCATCAATTATCTCGAGGGATAAACTCTCCTCGGCTTCTTGCGCCAGCCAATCGTGTATGCGGTCATCGCTTGGATCGATTGGGCCCCAAGTCCGTTGCAATCGCCTCGCATGATGTCGGTCGCATCCGCGGGATCGAGCCGACTGAGCGGATAGAGATCGTCGGCGCCGAAGAGGTGCATCGTCTCGTGCGCAGTCACCGATCCGAGGTCCGTGAGATCTTCGGCATACAAGACGGCGACGTCGATGTCCGATAAGCCATTAGGGACTGGGTACGCGAACTCTCGCGCGTCTGAGTGAACGGGGAAGTGCAAGAGGAACGCGACCTCGTCGAAGCCGTCGCGATTCAAGCTCGCGACGACCTCTTCCATCGTCGATCCGAGCGAAGTCTCCGCCGCCTCGAGCGAAGTACGTATGAGAGTCTGGGCAGCGCGACGCGTGACGCGGTTCTGTTCGTCGGTGGTCAGGTCGATCTCGAGCGTCGACCTCAGCGCCCAGGCTGTCGGCGTGATCTCGAGATCTGTGACGCCGTACCTCTTGGCCTCTGCATCCATGAATCGCGCGGCGAGCAGAGCCGAGCGCTCCGCGTCGCGCGCCTCGCCAGCGGTCCATTTCATGGAAGCCGACGACAACAAGAGATGCACCAGCGCGACCTTGCCGCGCAGTCGCTTGGCAGACCCGACGCCGATCGGCTCGAGATCGTAGTACTCGCGGACCTCGGGATCGTCCGCGTCCATGGGCTGGTCGTCGTGGCAATAGCCCGCCCAGCCGTTGTCGGGTTGTTTGCCCAAGACCGAGGGATCGACCGCGACCGGTGCGCCGATCCCGCCCGAGCTCGCGACAGGCGCGGTCAGTGTGTTTGGATCCATCGGCGTCGTGTCGGTGTCATCGCTGCTGGTGGAAGGCTCCCAACTACCGCCGCCGCCGCCGCGACTCGGTGACGCGATGATCGCCACCACGAACACCACGACGAAGAGCACCGGCACTCCGACGAAGAGGAGCATCGCGACGATCACTGCCGCAATGCATCCACCACCCGACGACCTCTGCGGCGCGGGCCGATAGTGGCCCGGCGCGGCCCACCCCGGCCCGACGTAGCCCTGTGGAGCGGGACGTGGCGCGTATGGATAGCGCGCGAAGGGGTGCTGCGGCTGCACCTGATCAGCCGCGCGTGAAGGCGATGGCGAGCGCGAGCCACATGGCGCCCGCGAGCACCGCGGCGGCGAGGTTGCCGCGTGCGATCTCTTCCTCGAGATCAATCTTGCGCAGCACGATCTTGTCGATGCCGCGAATCACGAACGCCCCGACGATCACCGTCAGCACGCCCGCCACCAAATGAACCATTTCAGAGAGCATCGTACTGCGGATGAGAGCCCATTCCATCACACGGGCATATCGATCAAGCCATGGATCGTCAAGCCACGCGCCCGCTAATGGTCAATCGAGGCGCCGCCCCGATACCCGATTAGCTAACCCCCAGTAGAGCTGCGCGTCAGGCGTCGATTGACTAATGGTTCTTCGGATTGAGCAAGACGACCAGGCGCCTTGCGGGCGAGAGCAATTTGTCTCGGAGCTCTAGATTCGGGATCCGCTCGAGGACGTCGATGAGCGCGTCGAACCAATAGAACGATGCGAAGCCGAGCGAACTCGCCATGTGCTCCAACGCTCCGGCTCGCTCCAGCAGGTCGATGCGCTCGCCGCGGGCCACGCTCACGACGATTGCGACGAGCTCCGCGATGAGCCAGGCGTCTGTCCCGCCGAGCCCGGCTTCTTGCCCATGCGAGCGCGCGGATTGGACGAGGAGCTCTGCCTGCGCGAGATCTCCGTTCCGCGCAGCGAGCAGCGCAAGGCCGGTCTCGCCATAGGCACGAGCACGCAGCGTGACCATGTGAGTCAGCGCGACCGAGAGTCGCTCCTTGGCGCGGGCGTGCAGGGCTTCGTCGTCTTGAGTCAGCGTCGAGTGCAGCAAGCTCGCAGCCGCCAGCGCTGCGTTCTCGTGCCGTCCCTCCTCCTCGCCGAGCGCGTGAGCTTGCTCCAAATACGGAATCGCGTCCGCGTATCGACGAGCGACCGCCAAGGCCGATCCCAAATTGAGGGCGGCGATCTGCTCCAGGCGCGTCGCGTCCCCGCCGCTGAGGAGCGCTGTCGCGCGAGTGAGCAGCTTCAGGGCTTGCTCGGGTCGCGCCGAGAGGAGCGCGCCGCTCCAAGATGACAGACCGCGCGCTTCGAGGAGGACGGCGCCTGTCTCGACGCCGACGCGACATGCGATCTCGAGCTGCTCGCGCGCGAGGTGCTCGTCTGCGCGAAATGCGACGACACCCAGGCCATGACAGCGAATGAACGACTCGAGCGGGCCCGCTGGCGACGTGTCTGCGCGAGCGTCGGCGATGACGCGTACCATTGGCTCGGTGCCGAGCATGGCGGCGGCGAAGTTGCCGAGCAATCGGACCCGGTCGCGCTCGACGCCGATGAGACGGCTCGCGAGCTTCATGCATCGCGCGTTGACTCGCTCCATATGATCGCGGCCGCCGAGAGAGAACCACAGACCGCACAGCGCGGCGGCGATCACGGGGTCGATGCGATCGACCCATGCGTCGTCGTGATCTCGATCGACGCGCTCGCTCAGCGACATTCGCGCGGTCGGGGCGACGAGCGTCGAGCCGACCGCTTGCGCGAGCGGGCTTGTGTCCAGCAGCGGCGTGAGGAGAGCCGCTGCTTGGTGAAGGTCGAGCCGCAACGCCGCCGCGACCGCCTCGGCCACTGCGCCGATCTCGGTGCCGCGCTCTCTGCGGGCGAGCGCGTCGAGCATCGGCAGATCGAGGTCGGCGAGCGCGCGAGTGAACGCCACGAGGGGATCGCCGTCCAGCGACCAGAGTCGCGTCAGCTCTTTTGGCGCGCGATCGGGGAGTGAGCGGCGTGAGCCCGGTGGAGGCGGAGCCGTCAGCAGTGGCTTGCTTCCAACCTCCGTCCGCGCGTGCCCGACCTCGGAGCCAGTCGTGACGCCCTCCGCGCTCGGCGACGCAGACGCGAACGCGAGCAGCGCCGCAGTCGCGTCGGAGAAGCGCCCGCTCATCTCGCGAGCGAGCATTCGCGAGAGCAGCCCGCGAAGCTCTGGGCCGACGCGACCCTCGAGGACTGGGTCTTCGGTCATGCGTCGAACCAGCTGCTCACGCGTCGTCGCGCCGGAGTGAAGCGGGCCGCGATCCAGGAGCTCGAACAGCACTAACCCCGTCGAGTACACATCAGCAGCGGGGCCCACCTGATCCATCGTGAGCTGCTCGGGCGCCATGTACGCGGGCGTGCCGATCGTCTGGCCTTCGAGCGTGTCGGTCGCGCCAATCGCGGCCTGGATCTCGCTACGCCGCTCTTCTCGCGCGATCCCGAAGTCGAGCAGCTTGAGCGCGCTCAAGCCTGTGATGCCGCCTGGGACGATGACGTTCGCGGGCTTGATGTCGCGGTGCACGACGCCGCTCGCGTGCGCGGCGGAGAGAGCGGCGAGCAGCGCTCTGCCTGCGACGATGACCTCTGGCTCCGACAGCGCGCGTCCCATCCCGAACACGTCGAGCGAGACGCCTTCGATCAGCTCCAAGACCAAGTAGAGGCCGTGGCGCTCGTCACGACCGAAATCGAAGACGCGCGCGACGTTCGGCGAAGCGAGGCGAGACAGCGCGAGCGCCTCGTGACGGAACCGGTCCGCCAGCGCCGGGTTCGTGTTGCCATCCGCGATGACCTTGATCGCGACAGTCTGGTTCGTCTCGAGATCGCGGCCGCGATACACGGACGCAAATCCGCCGGAGCCGATGAGGTCTCCAAGCTCGAAGCGTCCAGCGATGGTCTGCACCAAGAGCAGTCTACCGCAGCGCCTTCTCCACCAATTGGATGCGATCGTTGCCCCAGTAGAGCTCTCCGTCCACCACCCACGTCGGCGCTCCGAAGACGCCCTTGTCCGCAGCGGTTTGCGTCGCATCGATCAGCGCCTTCTTGATCGCGGGGTCTTGAGTCAAGGCGAGGATCGCGTCCGCGTCCGCGCCGATGAGCTCCTTCAAGACGGCGTCGTCGTTGATGTCGCGGTCCTCGCCCCAGAACGCGCGGAACGTTCTCTCGCGAAAGTCGTCTCTGCGCTCTTCGGGCAACGCCAAGTACGCGCGTAGCGCTTTGATGGTGAGCATCGGAAAGCGCGTTGGGAACTTGAACGGGACTTGGTAGTACTCCGCCCAGCGATAGAGATCCTTCAGGTAGTAGGCGCGCTTCTGCTCGCTCCACGTGAGAAGGGGCACATCGGCCTGGCCGATGATCTTGAACAGACCGCCGAGCAGCATCGGCCGCCAAGAGAGCGTCGCGCGCGTGCGCTCTGCGAGCCCCTTGGCTTGCGTCGCGCCCAGGTAAGCGAAGGGTGATGAAAAATCCCAGTAGATGTCGACGGTCTTTGCCACGATCAGATCCTTCCACGCAACGCGTCCGCACGCAGCTTCCACACGACACCCACGGCCTCTAGGAAGATCTTGCGGCTCATCTTGGAGTGACCCGCGCGGCGGTCCACGAAGATGATGGGGACCTCCTTCACCCTCATGCCACGACGCACGATCCGGTACGTCATCTCGATCTGAAAGGAGTACCCGTTGGAGCGAACGGTTGATAGGTCAATCGATTCGAGAGCGCGCCTGGAGAAAGCCTTGTAGCCGCTCGTGAGATCTCGCACGGGCATGCCGAGGATCGCGCGCGAATAGAGGGAGCCGCCCTTGCTCAACAAGTGACGACCGAGGCCCCAACCCTCGACGCCGCCGCCTGGGACGTTGCGCGAGCCGATGACCACGTCCGCGCCTTCGTCGAGCGCGCGCACGAACGCGGGCAGGTACGCGACGTCATGCGACAGATCCGCGTCCATCTCGAAGAAGCGATCAAAGCCCTCCTTCAAGCCCCAAGCGAACGCTTGAGTGTATGCCGTGCCGAGCCCGTTCTTGGCAGGCCTGTGCATGACGTGCAGACGCGCGTCCTTTACCGCAAGCTCGTCCGCGACGTCGCCGGTGCCATCAGGTGACGAGTCATCTACCACCATCACGTCGGCGTCGAGGGTTGGGGCCTCGGTCGTCACTTGTTGAGCAAGGGCGGCTCCCTCTATTCGCGTGCGATCCTCGGCATGCCCGTGCGAGATCTCAC